>JBBRIK010000225.1:0-7297 GCA_038221045.1 Gemmatales bacterium | reverse complement strand
ACCTGACGCGCCAGGGCCGCGCCGGCACCGAAGTCGGGAGGCGTCGCCCGCGAATACTGCTGCGAACACGCGATACTCGTCTGGCGAAAGAACGATCCCTCGATGGCGGCGGCGACCGTACCGGAGTAAAGGACATTGATGCCGGCATTGATGCCCGCGTTAAGACCGCTGACGATCAGATCGGGCGCCTCGGGCAGCAGTTCGAGCAGGGCCAACTTGACACAATCGGCGGGCCGTCCCTCAACTGCCCAGCCCAGGAACTCCTTGCTGTCATCCAGGACTTGCTGAACGATCAACGGCGTCGAGAGCGTGATGGAATGACCGACCGCGCTCTGCTCGGTCGCGGGAGCGACGACGGTTACCTGGCCGAGTTTCATCAGTTCCAGCCGCAGCGCCCGTAAACCCGGCGCATGGATGCCATCGTCATTGGTCAACAGGATGCGCACTCGGGAGGACTCCTTCTCATAAGTAGTTCTCCTGTGCGAGGTTGCTTTTCTTCCCGGCGAGCCGGGAGCGTAAGCGACCGGAGTGATGCGAGGACTCCGGTCGCTTACGCTCCCGGCTCGCCAAGCTCGCACAGCAGAGGACAATCCGATCAGTCGTCACGCAGTTTCTTGCGCCGCAGGAGATGGTGATAGTGCTGAGCGAAGCGATGGGCCTCGTCGCGGACGTACTGGAGCAGCCGCAGCGCCGCGGCATTACGGCTCAGCCGTAGCGGGTCAGCCTTGCCAGGGAGGTAGATCTCCTCTTCTCGCTTGGCCAGCGACAGCAGACACGGCGGCTCCACGCCGAGCAGGTCCAGCGCCTCGCGCGCCGCATTCAACTGTCCCTTGCCGCCGTCGATCAACAGAATGTCCGGGAACAGCGTCTCCTCTCCTGCGCGGGGCCGAAATCGCCGGCTGATGATCTCGCGAATCGAGGCGAAATCATCGACGCCTTCCACGGTGCGAATCTTGTAGTGGCGATAGCCCGGCTTGAACGGCAATCCATCGACAAACTGCACCAGCGAGGCGACCGTGTCCTCGCCCCCCAGATGCGCGATATCGACGCCCTCAATCGTTCGAGGCGTCTTCTCCAGTCCCAGCACCTGACGCAGTCCCTTCAGGCCGCGCTTCGGATCGATCGGAAAGACTTGCGGCTGAGGGTCCTTATCGACGTCGCCGCGCAGGCCGAGATTCTTCAGGGCCTCCACGTCGTCGCGCAGCCTGGCCGCGCGCTCGAACTGCATCGCCACGCTCGCCGCCTGCATGTCTCGCGTCATCTCCGCAAGTAGCCGCTCCTTCTTGCCTTCCATCACCATGCGCAGGGCGCGGATCTGTTTGCGGTAATCTTCCTTGCTGACGCGCAAGTTGCAAGGAGCCGTACACTGGTTGATGCTGTGCAGCAAGCAGGGACGAAACCACCGCCAGCGCGGGTCTTCCGCGTCGATGTCGAGCGCGCAAGTGCGGAACTTGAACAGACGCTGGAGGACGCGCATGGCCTGGCGCAGAGTGCGCGCGCTGGTGAAAGGGCCATAAAGCTTGACGCCGCGCCGGCGCGGCATGCGCGTGAACTCGACGCGCGGAAAGTCTTCGCGAATGCGAATCTGCAAATAGGGGAACGACTTGTCGTCCTTGAGTTCGACGTTGAAGCGCGGCTGAATGTCCTTGACGAGCCGGGCTTCCATGAGGAGGGCATCGACCTCGCTGTCGGCGGGGATGAAGTCGATGTCGGCGATGACCTTGACCAGATCGGCGGTCCGATGGTCCTCGGCGGCAGCCCTGGTGAAGTAATGTCCCGCGCGGTTGCGCAGGTTCTTGGCCTTGCCGACGTAGACGACGCGGCCCTCGGAATCCTTCATGAGGTAGAGGCCGGGCGTGGTGGGGAACTGCTTGACCTTGTCGGCGGGCGGCAGGGTGCTGGAAGTGTCGGCCATGGAGCTGCCTCTTGATGCATTTGAGTCCTTCTTCCGCCATGATAGCAGAAATGCGAGCGGGGGTGCGACCCCTTGAAGGAGTCGCACCCCCGCTGTGTGTTTGCCGCTTGCGGCTTTGCAGGAGAATGCAAAGCCGCAAGCGGCAAGAACAAGATCAGAAGGAGAAACCGATCGACGCCGCCAGGGCTTCCAACGAGAGGTCGCCGCTGTGGTAGAACGGCTTGAAGCTGGTGCCGCTCGGGAAATCGATGATATCGACCATGCCGAAGTAGTTCTGCAACTCGTAGCCGACCTTCACGCTGATGTTCTTCGAGTGCCAGCCGACGCCGACGCCTAGTTCGACGACCGGAATGACCTTCTTGAAGCTGTCCTCGACGTTGATGACGACCGTTCGACCCCCATTGACGAACTGGTCGCGGTGCGTCTTGAAGTCACCGGACATCAGAGAGCCGTACGCCTTGGCATAGAAGCCAAAGTTATCGAAGACCGACCACCAGCCCTCGCCGCCGACGCGGGCACCGATACCGTCGAACTGGATGCGGCTGTTGACGTTCGAGATGCCAAACCCGACAGGGGTGAAGTCATAGGCCAGACCCATCTTCTGCTGGATGGTGGCAATGCGCGTGCCGCCGGACAGACGCAGCGACAGACCATCGCAGGCTTCCACTCGCTTGGCGATTTCGACGTCGATCACATCGAGGTCGAGGTTGCTCGAGCCGACAGCGCTGTTGGCTGAATCGAAAGTAAACGGCGCGGACTGCGTGGCGTAAAGAGCGCCGCCGGCGGGCTTGGCAATGGCCTGATCGTCCTTGCTGTGGACGTAGGTGTATTCGCCGCCGAACTCGATGCCGTGATTGAGCTTGTAGCCCACGCCGACGCGGTAAGCGCCGACGGTGTCCCAGTCGAAGTGAGCGACGCGGCCCTGGACGGCTGCCCCGCCGACCGGATCGACAATGGCGAAGTCGTGAGGCCGGCGTCGCGGCCGCATCAGCAGGAAGTCGGCGTGTCCGTACAGACCGCCCTCGGAAGCTTCCTCGCCTTCTTCGGGTTCTTCAGGACCGTGGCTGTCGCCGTGGCTGTCGCCGTGGCCGGCCTCATGTTCCGTGGAAACGTGTGGGAGTGTCTCGTGCTGCAACACGGACACGCGAGAAGAAGACCCGCTGCTCGAGGGCATCGTGAGCCTTTCCTGGGCGCGCAGTCCGTAGCTGCCCAGCAGAAGGACCATCCCCAGACTCGCCCTCATCCACCATCTGCCGGTACGCATCACATTCCTCCCGTGAAACTGCCGTGGCGCCGCGTTGGGCGGTCCTCATCCCCTGAGCCGAGGACGGCAGGGAAGCGCCGCGGCCTTCACCTGCATCGCCTGGTGTCTCCACCGGACGGAGTTCGATCCGCCCGAGGGAACCCGATTCTCATGGACCCGGAGCGCACACGCGTTCCGGCTGCTCCAGATCGTTGTTGAAGTGGAGACGGGGATATATCCAGAGTGTTTTCTCGATGCAAGAGGAGTTTTCGCGGCGAGGGAAGCAGACACTCCCCCTTGACCCGGCGCGCTCCGGGCGGCACACTTCGCCCCGCAGTCAGGCTCGGCTCACCCTCACGGGAGAAAGCGAAGTGAGTGATCTCTCCATTCGTCGTCCGCATCAGACAGTTGCCCTGTTTACCGTGCTTCTTGCGCTGACCTCATCGATTCACGGGCAGACCGGTCGCGAGTTCACCGGCCACACCGGGCCGGTCTTCAGCGTCGCCTTCAGCAAGGATGGCCGGCAACTCGCTTCCGCCAGTTTCGATCGCACCATCAAGCTCTGGGACGTATCCACGAACAAGCTCCTTCGGACGCTGACCGGCCACCGCGCCAAGGTGCTAACCCTGGCCTGGAGTCCCGATGGCCGAACGCTCGCCTCCGGCAGCGTCGATGGCGACTTGCATCTGTGGGACACGACAACCGGAAAGTGCCGGACGATGACGGACGGGCATCGCAAGGCGGTCCATGCCGTCTCCTTCAGCGGCGACGGCCGGCTGCTCGTTTCCTGCGGCGAGGAGGGAGAGATTCATGTCCGCGAGCCGTCCAGCGGCCGCCTTGTGCGCCGTCTCACTCTGGGACATGGGCCACTGTACGCGGTCGCGATTTCGCCCGATGGCAAGATGCTGGCCTCGGCCGGACGCGATCAGCGCATCTACCTTCACGACCTTCCCGGAGGCGGAGCGCGATCCGTCCTGCAAGGCCATTCCGACTCGATTTACGGGTTGACGTTCAGCGGCGATGGACGCCACCTCGCGTCCTGCTCGGGAGATGAAACCGTGCGCGTGTGGGACCCCGTCAGTGGCGGGCCCTTGAACTGTCTTGGCGGGCATCACGAGTCCGTCTATCAGGTCGCGTTCAGCGGCGATGGCCGGCGGCTCGTGTCGGCCGGCATTGATGGCGAGATCATTCTCTGGGACGCGGCGACAGGGCAGCCCGTCCACACGCATCACTTCCCCGAAAAGACACTGTGCGCCGCCTTCGCCGCCGATGGCCGCAGCATCAGCACCGGCACCGCGCGCGCACACTGCTACCTGCTGGAACTCCCGCCGCACGCACGCTGAGGGTGGATCCTGCCGCGGAGACCAGGCGAGCGGGGCCAGTCATGGCCCCGGTAGTTCGTCAAACTGAAGCCAGTACTGGCCCCGGTTTGACGAACTATCGGGGCTTGTTCTCATCCGGCTATCTGCTCTAATGATGGAACAGGGCGGCCCCGGAAAGCCGCCGGCAGGGGAACAGAGATGAGCAGCCGCGAACGCCTCGGTGGCATTATCCATACCTACCAGAAGTACGATCCCATCAACCTACCCGGTCCGATGGAGCCGCCTCCGGACCTCGTGTCGCCCGCCTTCGAGCACTGGCTGGCGCACGGTAGCAGCCGGACTCTCACCGAAGAAGAGTTGGCCCGCGCCGTCCATCTCGATCCGAGCCAGATTCGCGGACTCGGCCCGACGCTCGAATCGCTCATGGCCATGCTCCAGGAGCGAAAACGCCGTATCCTCTCCACCTACGAAACCGGCCAGGTCCAGAACGAGGTGCATCAGACCTTTCACAGTCAGGCCGCCGGCATGAAGCCGCCCGGCAAGATCGCGCGCGACTTTCAGAAGGCCGTGCAGGACGAGCAGCTCAGCGACCTCGAACGTCTCTGGTATCGCACCGGTGACGAGCATGGCTCCTTCGCGCGGAACCTCCTCCATCTCGTCGAGCATCTCGGCGAGAAGTATCAGGTCGATGAGCTGGCCGCCAAGTACGAGTTCACCGGACGAACGCCGATGACAGTGCCAGAGGCGCTGGCGATCAAGCAAGAGTTGGAGACGATTGACAAGCTGCTCAAGCAACTCGAAGAGGCGATGAAGACGGCCCAGATCGGCCTCATCGATCTCGAAGAGTTATCCCAGTATGCCGAACCGGGCGACATGGAACAGCTCGGCGACCTTCAGCGCCAGATTAACGAGTACATCCGTCATCTGGCCGAAGAACAGGGCATGGAGCAGACGCGCCAGGGCTTCCAGATGACGCCGCGGGCCATGCGTCTGTTCCAGTCGAAATTGCTGGTGCAGATCTTCGAGCAATTACAGGCGTCGCGTTCGGGCCGGCACTCGGGGCCGATCATCGGCGAAGGCGCGGTCGAGATGCAGCAGACGAAGCCCTACGAGTTCGGCGATTCGGTCGCGCACATGGACATCCCGGCCACGTTCGTCAACACGCTGCTGCGTGCTGGCCCGTCGCTGCCGATGCGTCTGCAATCCGAGGACATCGTTATTCAGAAGACGCGCAACAACCCTCGCTGCGCCACGGCCGTGCTGCTCGACATGTCCGGCTCGATGCGCTACGACGGGCAGTATGTGAACGTCAAGCGGATGGGGCTGGCCCTCGACGGCCTGATCCGCAGCGAGTATCCGGGCGACTTCCTTCAATTCATCGAGATGTACACCTTTGCGAAGCCGAGGCACGTTTCGGAGGTGCCGTCGCTGATGCCCAAGCCGGTGACGCTCTACGATCCTGTCGTTCGGCTTAAGGCCGACATGAGCAATCCGAACCTGAGCGAGATGCAGATTCCGCCCCACTTCACGAACATCCAGCATGGCCTATCGCTGGCAAGGAAGTTCCTGGGAGCGCAGGACACTCCGAATCGTCAGATCGTCATCATTACCGATGGGTTGCCGACGGCGCACTTCGAGGGATCGTGGCTCTATCTGCTCTACCCGCCGACAAGCGAGACCGAGGAGGCGACGCTGCGCGAGGCGATGATGTGTTCGCGTGAAGGCATCACGATCAACATGTTCCTGCTCTCGACCTGGAACCAGTCGTCGGAGGATGTGCGTTTCGCGTACAAGATGGTGGAATCGACGAAGGGAAGAGTGTTCTTCACGGCGGGCCGCGAGTTGGACCGCTATGTCGTCTGGGATTACATCACGCGGCGCAAGCAGATCATCTCGTGAGTTGCCGCTCGCGGCTTTGCATAAGAACGCTAAGCCGCAAGCGGCGGTTCACCCTCTTATCCTTCCGCGAGCGCGACGGGTTCCACGCCGCTCGCTGTCAGGATGCGCTCCGCTTCCAAGAGCTTCGCTTCGTGTCCAGCGCCGTGGACTTCCGCCGCCACGAGGATCTTGCCTTTCTGCACGGCCTGATCGTAATAGTCGGCAATCTCTTTCTCAAAACCGCGCGTCGCCATGGCCCCTGTGAAACTGCCCGCGATGGCACCGCCGCCGACCAGGACTGTCCCTGCCGCGAGGAGGACCGCGCCTCCTGTCGTGATGGCCGTCACGGCTAGAGCGAGACCGCCCAGGGTCGCTCCGACGAGTCCGCCCGTCGTGATGGCGCCGGGAGTGTAGGAACCAGCGGGTTCGGGCGTCGGCACTGCGCGGAAGAATTGCTCCTTGTATTTGTCGGAACAGACGACGGCGAGTTGGTCCTTGGTAAAGCCGGCGGCCAGCAGGGAATGGACTGCTTTGTTCGCCTGAGCGATGGTGTCAAAGAGGCCAACTCGAAACGGCTTGTCAATCGGTTGAGTAGTCATCAGCTTCTCCTTGCTCAGCCTGGTGCTGGCCATTGCCTTGTGAAATGAGGTCACTCCGCGGCCAGGCTTGAGTGTTGGGGGAAAAACAGGCAATTTTGGTGCCGGTCATGCCTGCAGGTGAGCAGGACATGACAGCCAGTGTGAGAATGGAAGTTGCCGTTCAGACGCGTGCGCCGGAGGAATACTCCCTCCCCATCATCCAGTTCCCGGAGAATCGTTCATGACGCCTCTCTTCGCCGTCCGTCTGCTCGTGGTTCTCACTTGCTTCGGCCTGCCGTCCTCGATTCGATGTCAGGAGGCGAAGGTCGCCCTCCGCGCCGATCACACCGTTCTCGTGAAT
>JBBRIK010000224.1:0-7298 GCA_038221045.1 Gemmatales bacterium | reverse complement strand
CAGGAACGGGCGGATGAAGATAAGCGGAATGGCGGGCAACAGACCCGACATTAGCGTGTAGCGCCACGCGGCATGATGGTCCTTGATGTCGCCGAAGAAATTGAGCCACTCGGGGAAGCCGATACCTGGAAACGAACCACCGTGGACGACGACGTAGCCATTGGCGACGGCCACCAACAGACCGCCGAACGACGAGAAGGCTTGTGTGTAGCCCAGCACCTTTTCACGTTGATGCGGGTTGGGAAACAACTCCGCCAACCAGGCGACGGCGGCGACGAACTCGACGCAGACGCCGATGAAGGTCGTCGAACGCAGGATAAGCAGCATCATGGGGCTGGTCGAGTAGCCGGCGAAGAAAGCCGAGAGGGCGTAAAGGAAGATGCTGGCGGTAAGGACGCGGCGACGGCCGAGGTAGTCCGTCAGATAGCCACCCAGCAGGCCAAAGACGCCCCCGGCGACCGCCGGCACCCAGACCATGAGGCTGCGCCACAGGGCGAATTCGTCCGTGCCGGGCTGGAGTCCACCGAGTTCCCGCAGAGCAGGGCCGACGATGAACTGGGCCATGAGGATTTCGTAGATGTCGAAAGCGAATCCGATGGCGGCCAGAGAGACGATGAGCCAGTGAGTGAAGGTCAGTTTGACAGGAGGCGGGACGGGGGGAGAGGAGGAAGAGGCCGAGGACATGGCAGGCTCCAGGAGGAGGGTAGGCGGCGCGGATGGTCGAGGATCATTCTCGTGTTGCGGTCCGCGTCGGCAACCCCTCTCACGGCTTGCGTTTCGCGCTCATCTCGCTTCCGAGACCCGCGAAGAGCGCGAAACGCAAGCGGCTTCTTACTTCTCCTTCTTCGGCGGCGCTGTCTTCTCGTCCCAGTTGCCGATCGTCTTCCCACCTGGCTCGACGGTCCAGATGTCGGGCTTGGCACCCTTGTTCTTCGGTCCCTTCGGATCGTACTGAAACGCCTTGCCCCAGGGATCGGTCAAGAGAGTGCGCTCGACGATCGGTTTCTCGCCCTCGGTCAGGGCGGCCAATGTTTCTGGATAATTCGTGTCGCGAAGCTTGTAAAGGTCTGCCGCCTTTTCGAGCGTGATGATCCGGTATCGGGCCAGCGTCACCTTGGCCTCGGTGTTCACCTTGAAGGGGCCGACGTCGGCCAGCACCTTGGAGATGGCGGCGTCCTTGCGCAACCGATCGATCTCGGCCCGGAACTTCTTGCGGACGTCGTCGAACTTTGCCTTGTACTGTTCTTCGAGCTTCTTCTTCTCTTCCTCGGGAGTCTTGGAGAACTGCTTGCCGGCCCGGTCCATCTCCTCGAAGAGTTTCGTCAGCGCCGGCTTCGCCTTCTCGGCGGTCTCCTTGTCCTTGACCGTTTGCATCGTCTCAATGGTCTTGCCGACGACGATGAGGAGTTGCTTGACCTGTTCCTCTGATTCCTTGACGTCGGCGCGGGCCACGACAGCCAGGCTCAGCACGAGCAGGCAGCCCAGGGTCTGTTTCATCGATTGGCTTCCTTGTGAGGAGAGAGGGATGCGTCCGGTGGCTTCGCGGTGGAGACGCGCGAGAGCGGCGCGGGCTTGGTTCCTTCCATGCAGCCGGCCAGGGCGAGCAGCGCGGCACAGAGCAGCAGACGACGAATCATGAAGGCTCACTCCGGAGTGACGATCTCGAGCAGTTCGACCGCCGGCTGGCTGTCGCAGTGGATGTAGGCGAGCCGGCCATAGACGGGCCGAGGCTCGCTCAGGCCGAACCAGCCCATCATGATCTCGCGCGGATGAATTCGCAAGTAGGCCGTCGGCTCGATCCGCCGCAGGACATTGTGATTGATGAGAATACGTCCGAACGGCGTCTTGCCCGCGACGATCTCCTCGCGGACTTCCGGCGCGACGAAAGCGAGGTTGACGCGAACAATGCCGAACTGAACGACCCGCCCCGTCTGTTGCAGCGTCAGCAGGATCTGACGCGCATAGACGTCGCCCTCCTGATGCGTGCCGAGGATGCGCACGTCCACCAGGTCGCCGTGATGGGCCTCGACGGTCACGGTCATGTGCTGATCGTGGACCAGCAGACGCTGATAGGGTTCCGGCACCTCGTCGGTGGGAATGATCTCGTAGAGCGGCAACTCCTCCGGCGCGCGGAAGAGAAGGAAGAGGTGCCGCAGATCGGGGCCGTTTGGAGTATCACTCATCCTTGGAGGTCCGGTCTCGGTGTCACTGGCGAGCCTACTTCAATTGTAGAAGCTGGCGCGGCACCTCTTCCGGCTCGGGACAGGGCCTGTCCAACACGCTATCGACCAGGTAGTACAGCAGCTTGCGCAACTCAGCCGGCTCGACCTCATCGGCCAGCGACTCGGCCCGTGCGCGATACTTCTCGACCAGCTTCTCCGCCTTCGCGAAGACGTTGCCGCGCGTGTAGATGCCACGGACGCGCCCGACCACGTCAGGTTGGGCATGACGTTTCGCGCCTCCCAGCAAGCTCAGCAACTCCGCCCGATCCCCTGGGGTCGCGCCTTCCAGAGCGAGGGCCAGCAGCAGCGTCGGCCGGGCCGAGAGAACGTCCTGACCGGCGAGCAGTTTGTTGTCGCTGTCGCCGTCCCAGTCCTTGAGATCGTTGAGGATCTGGAAGGCGACGCCGAGGTTCTTGCTGAACTCGGTCACCATCTTCTCGTAAGCGTCGGCCGGTCCCGCGAGCCGCACGCCGGCATACAGGGCCGCCTCAAAGGCCGGCGACGTCTTCAGGGCGTAAATCTTCAGGGCGTCGAGCGGCGACAGGGTTTTGTCGCTGGCGTCACGCCAGAGCAGTTCCGCGCCCTGCCCCTCGGACAGTTTCAGATGGGCCTCGCTCATGCGATTGAGGATGTCAGCGGTGCAGTCGCCGCCCAGCTCCTTGCGTTCGCGAGCCACCAGCCGATAGCCGAGACCGATGAGATAATCGCCGACGTTGATGGCCGTCGCCAGGCCGTGACGCCGATGCAGCGTCTCCTGGCCGTAGCGGAAGCTGTCGTCGTCCTCGATGTCGTCGTGAACGAGCGATGCCTTGTGGAACGTCTCGATAGCCAGCGCGACTCGGCGAACCGCATCGGACGGATTGCAACTCTCGGCCGAGAGCGTGGCAACGCCTCCTTTGAGGGCATCGTGGGCGGCCAGCGTGATGAGCGGCCGCGAACGCTTGCCCCCCTGCCCGAGCCACTGATAGACGATATCCTCGTGCAGCGCCAGGGGATCATTCGGAAGCGCGGAACTCGGAGCGTGGAGTGCGGAGCGGTCGTCTGAGTTCCGCACTCCGCGCTCCGCGCTCCGCGTTCGGGGAGCGAGCCGCGACAACTCCGGCTCCTCGCAAATCGAGTGGGCCGTCCGCATCAGATGGACGTAGCTTTTCGTCTTCGTCGCGGGCGGCGGCGTCTGCAACTGGATCATCTCGAAGACCCAGTCGTCATCGACAGAGGTGTTCCGGCAGTTGCTCGACAGCAACGGCGTCGCGATGCAGGGAATGCCGGCGAGCAGGATCTTGTCGATCGCCTTTTCGAGGACGTTCAGGCAAGCCACGCCGACGAGAGCGTCCACATGGCCGGACACGATGATCTTCAGGACGATCGGCGTCCCTTCGGAGACTAGCACCTTGTAGCCGAGGTCTTCCGCTCGCGTCTTGTAGTCGGCCACACTGCACGCGCCGCACTTTCGGCAATCGAGACCGAACTCGTCGTAATCGGCGGGACAACCCTCGGCGTTCTTGAGGCAGTGCGGCAGCAGCAGCAGACGCCGATTGAAGGGAATCGCCTGGACCTGCTCGCGCCAGAATTCGTTGGCGATGCAGACCATGGTGAAGCCAAGATACTGTTCGTCGAGTGCGAGCCGGCGCAGGAGATCCTCGGACATCCCGCGCAGTTCGTCGCGGCCGAGCATCTTGGAGCGATCGAGCGGGGCGGCAAAGAGCGCAGCTTCGGCGCGGACTCGATCGCGCAATTCGCGCGTCTCGGGAACGACCTTGAAGGCGGAGCTATTCGGACGACTGGACTTCTTCTCGGCCTGTGGTTCAGTAGCGATCGCCACGGTCGATTACCTCGGGGTGGGAGCCTTCAGGGTGAGTACCGGCACAGGGCGGGGGGAGGCAGATTCGAGTGTCGCACACTCCGGCGGCGTTTCAAGAGAAAACCCCAGTTCCTCTCCAGGGTTGCGAGGAGAACCGTGGGGTCCATTGCATCATATGATAGAAGGGCGAGGCCGGATCGCCACTTTCCCTTCCGCGCCGGCTCTCTTAGAATGGGGCTGGCGCGAGGCGACTCCATGAAGCTCATTCTTGCGATTATTCAGCCATCGAAGCTCGAGGCCGTCAAGGAAGCCCTCAACAAGGTCGAGGTCTTTCGTCTGACGATCGTTGACGTGCAGGGCTTTGGCCGGCAAAAGGGCCAGTCGGAGATGTATCGCGGCCACGAGCTGAACGTCCAGCTTCTGCGCAAGGTGCAGCTACAGATCGCCGTCAACGAGGATTTCGTCGAGCCGACGGTGAACGCGATCATGGAGGCCGGCCGAACCGGTCCCGAGGGCCGCATCGGGGACGGCAAAATCTTCATTCTTCCCCTCGAAGACTGCATCCGCATCCGCACTGGAGAGCGCGGCCCCGAAGCCATCTAATCCGGCCGCAAGCGGTGAGGAAGACTCATGAATGTCACGCACGTCGAGCAGATTACGAACGAAAAATGGCTCAACCTGTATCGGGCCAAATACGAACACAACGGTCATAGCGGCGGGTGGGTCTATGCATCCCGCAAGGGCCAGCCGGTGCAGGGCGAACACGTCGATGCCGTCGTCATCGTGCCGGTGCTGCATCCGGAAGGCCAGCCGCCGAAGCTCGTCATGCTCAAGGAATTTCGCGTCCCGGTCAATGGCTACAGCCTCGCCTTTCCCGCCGGCCTGCTCGAAGCCGGAGAGAGCATCGAGGAAGCGGTTCGCCGCGAAATGTTCGAGGAGACCGGCCTGGAAGTGACGCGCTTTCGCAAGATCAGCCCGCCCATCTATTCGTCGGCCGGCATGACCGACGAGACAGCCGTGCTGGTGTTCATCGACGTCGCCGGCAAGCCGGACACGGCGAACCTGGAGAAATCGGAGGACATCGAGGTATTGCTGCTCGACATGGCCTCGGTCTCGCGCCTGTGCGACAGTCCGGGAATGGCCGTCGATGCCAAGGCGTGGGCGACGCTGTACATGTTCCAGGTCCTGGGCCGTCTCGATTGAGGGAGCGTCATCTTGTCTGATTCGCCGCCGAGCGGGTTGCTCCTGTCCGACGATCTGATCTTCACCAGTCGCATCACCGGCACTGCTCGCGCCCTGGGGCTGACCGTGCGGGCCGCGCGCTCGCTCGAACAACTGAGCGAGATGATCGGGCGGCAGACGCCGTCCTGCGTTATTCTCGATTTGCACCATCCGGCTCTACAGATTGACGACCTGCTCGCGCTGTTGCGTGAGACCTGTCCGGCGATGCCGCGCGTGGTCGGCTACGGTTCGCACGTCGATGCGGCACGGCTCCACGCGGCGCGTGAGGCGGGCTGCGATCTGGTGCTGCCGCGCAGTGCGTTCGTGGAGCAACTTCCGACGGAATTGCCGGGCTGGCTGGCGTGAGGGTGCGTTGACGAATCCGTTCTTCGCCGCTTGCGGCTTAGGACCGACGGTGGAATAACTTCCCGCTTTCTTGCCGCTTGCGGCTTAGCGGTCTTCCTCCGTCCAGGCGACCAACGGCGACTTCAAGGATCACATCAATGGGATTGCTTCAGGATCTCGCCTCACTCGCCCTCGCTTCTGCTGTGCGCGTTATCGCCGCTCGTCTGCCCTCCTCTACCCATGCGATGCGATTGCCTGACTGGCTGCCTGAGCGCGTCCAGGAACGTTTGGACGACAAGGGGAACGATCTCCTGTTTCTGGTCCGGACAGCCTGTGAGCGTGCCTGGCAGGCTCTGGAATTTGTCCTGGCGGGGGATTTGTTGTGGGAGCGTTTCGGCTCATCTTCCGCCACGACGCCTGAACAGGCGTTGATACGCGATGCGCTCCAGCGAATCCGTGAGGCATTCCCGGCAACTTCCCTTCCCCCCGCGTACGGGAGGCTGCGATGTCTGATCGAAGTCCGGGCGGGGCGGCGCTCCGGAGTGTGGGCTGGTGAAGCCCTGGAACCAGGCACGCTGGGGCAGAGCGTAAGAAACCTCCTCAACTGCGACGGGGTTGCCCTGTCCGCGCAGGAAGCCGAACTGGCGGGTCGGATGGCGAACGCGCTTGGCAGTCGAGGGAGCGAGAGCCTGGCCGCATTGATAACCCTGCAACGTGCGGAAAGTCCACTCGTGGTCCTGGCCGCCTCGGCGTCCCTTGTTCGAGAATTTGCTCGTCATCCCGAGTTGCTCGGGGTACTTCCGGCCATTCCTGAGCCCGATGCCCTGTCATTTCTCGATGAGGTGCTGGCTCAACTGGGCCAGCAGGTGGAGGAATGGCTCCAGGAAGTCGGAACTGAACTGCCTTCAGAATCGATCGCACTATCAGAGGAGGATGATTCCTTCGCGGGAGTGTCCGACGAACCGGAACAGGCACCCCAGACGCAGGTGGAGACCCGCGCCCGCAGAGCGCCGGGCGCGGGTCCTCCTCCCCAGGCTCCCGCCTCCTCGGCTCCCATGCCAGCATCCACCCCGAAACATGCCAAAAAACCGGCCGCGCTTCCACCTGCGCGAAGCAAGGGACGGAGCAAGAGCAGTTCCAGTGTGGGATTGGACGCTCGCGCATCCGTGGACGAGGACGAGGCTCCCCAGAAAGATGTGCGACGCCGCGCGAGTATTCGCTGGTATCGCCGCATGAATCCGCAGCGGATGTACCCTCTCACCGTCGCGCTCGCGAAGGGACGCATCAAGGAAGTGAAGGTCAAGGGCGTCAAGCAGGCCGTCTCCGACGAGATGCTCGTCGTTTCCTCCGACAACCCCTACATCACCATCCGGCCTGTTCTGCCCGGCGTTCTCGTCTATCCGCCCGAACAGACCATCGACGCCACGCCCGATCTCGTCACCGTCCGCTTTCAGGTGCTGCCGCAGATGCTCGGCCCCGTCCCCGACGCGCGCATCGAGTTCTACTGGCGGCAGCGTCTGCTTACGTCGATCGAACTGCCGATGAAAGTGAGCAAGCAGACGCTGGCGGTCCTCATTTCCATCGGTGGACTCTGCTGGCCCTTCCTCGGCTCGGCCCTGAAGTCAGCCGGCATTGAGGATGAGCCGAAGGACGTCGTGCGCCGCTACCTGTACGAGTTCATGCGCTGGCCGTACGCGATTGAGGCGGGG
>JBBRIK010000223.1:0-7310 GCA_038221045.1 Gemmatales bacterium | reverse complement strand
TTCCTCGTTCCCACGCTCTGCGTGGGAACGGCTTCTTCGACGCTCTGCGTCGTCTTACGAACAGACGCGACGCAGAGCCTGGGAGCGAGGAACCCGCTGAAGATGTCAGCCAGCGGGCTGCGTTTTGAGTCGGTTCTTTTTCGTTCCCACGCTCTGCGTCGTCTCTGTTCGTAAGACGACGCAGAGCGTCGAAGAGCACGTTCCCACGCAGAGCGTGGGAACGAGGAATCTTCAGATTCTTGAGTCGGACTTGACACCCTCGCGCGTTTACGTCATATCCCTTCCGCCTTTCACTGGACGACGAAATCGGTCGGATCATCTCGTTTTGGCGTCTCGCCGCGGGGAATGCGGTGCGCCTCGAGACAGGGGGGAGCGTATGCAGCCGTCACTCTGGATGGGCTGGTGGTTGGGCCTTGCGCTCCTGTGCAGCGGTTGCATGAGCGGGCCGATGGTCGATAATCCGGCTCGCGTCGGCACTGCCGCCGAGGCGTGTCCCAATCCCATTTATCTGCCGCACGGTCCCGGCGCCTATGGCGACGTCTTCGAGCGCGTCCTCGACGTTCTCGTCGATAATCGCTTCGAGATTGCCTACTCTAACCGCTATGACGGCCGGATCGAGACGTTCCCGAAATCAGCTCCAGGGCTGGAACAGCCCTGGAAGCCGGGCAGTCCCGACTTCGCGCAGCGTCTGCTGGCCACCCTGCAAACGATTCGTCATCGCGCGTCGGTACTTATCACGGCCGCCGATGATGGGGGCTTCTTTGTCGATGTGAAGATCGCCAAGGAACTGGAGGACCTGGAGAGGCCGTCGCGCGCTACCGCCGGCAGCGCCTCATTCCGCAGTGACAATACCGTCGAACGTCAGTTCGAGGTCGTCGATCCGAGCGTACTCGACTCGCACTGGGTCCCGCTCGGTCGCGATCTCAAGGTCGAACAGGCCATCCTCAAGTGTCTGACGAAGAAGACTCCCTGACGGGGCTTGCGGCGTGGCGGCCACAGGACCGCTACGCCGCAAGCGGCCTCACTCGCTCTTCTGCTCTTCCAACTCACACGGCAATTTGATGGTGAACGTCGAGCCTTTGCCTACCAGGCTCTCGACGCGAATCCGGCCATTGTGGTGCTCGATGATCTGCCGGCAGACGCTCAATCCCAGCCCGGTCCCGCCGTGGCCCTGCTCGTCGGGTTGCTTCGTCGTGAAAAACGGCTCGAAGATCTGTCGCATCTTCTCCGCCGAGATGCCGCAGCCGCTGTCCGCGATGCGAATCTCGGCCATGTTCGTCCGCGTGTTGTGCCGCACGTCGATCTTCAGACGGCCGCCGCTGGGCATCGCCTGGCGGGCGTTGAGCATCAGGTTCAGGACTACCTGCTCGATCTGAGCGGCAATGACCGGCGCTTGCGGCCGGCCCTGGTAATGCTTCTCGATGCGGATCTGGTGCTTGCTCATGTCCTTATCGACGAGCAGCAACAGTTCTTCGATCAGTGCGACGAGGTCGGTCGGCTGCCGCAGCGACACGGTATTGCGAGCGAAGCCGAGCATGCTGTTGATGATCTGGGCGGCTCGCTGGCCGCTCTTGAGGATCTTCTCCAGCGCTTGCACCCGGTCGGCGTCGGCGGCGCGGGGACGCAGCGAGAGCTTGGCGTAGTTGATGATTGTGGTGAGGATGTTGTTAAATTCGTGAGCCACGCTGGAGGCCAGGGCGCCGACGCTGCTGAGCCGTTGGGCTTGCAGGAGTTGGGCGCGCAACTGGTCCGCCTCGGAAGTCGGAACCATCACGTCCTCGCCGATCATGAGGGGGTCTCCTCGGGATACCGCAGGGGGAGGCATCGGGGGCAGGATTCGTTTCCTCAGGCATCGGATTCCCGCTCCAGCGCTGAGGAAGAACAAAAAAAGTATCGGCAGCGTCGAAGACGCCTCTTCATCGGAAGTCTCTGGGATTTCAGCGATTAAGGCGCGTCAAACGAGGCGAAAAACCTCCGTTGCGAGACCCAGGAGCGGCCAGCGTAACGGCGTTGAGTTGCCCGCGCCGCGAGGAGGGGTAACGCCGGTCGTCTCTTCAGTCCGCATCGCTTACCGCGTCCACCACGGCGGGTACTTCGTTGAAGCGCGTCATTTGCCAGCCTTCGCTGGTCCGAAGCAGTTCGGTGACGCTGACATTTCGGATCGCTCCCATTTCCTCCCAGGTCGCCATCGATTTTCCGGGCAGAAGAGAGAGCAGTAACACCCGGATGACATGCCCATGAGCAACGACGACAATCGTTCGGCCGTCGAACTCGCCGGCCAGCCGCTCCAAGACCGGCACGGCGCGGCGCTGTACGTCGAGGAACGACTCGGCACCCGGCGGCGCGAAGTCGAGTTCGCCCATTCCCCAGCGCCGCAGGGTCTCATGCCAGCCCAAGGCCGCCTCGGCGTGCGTCTTCCCGCAAAGCTCGCCGACCGCGCGTTCATACAACTCTTTCTCAACGCGAAGGTCCACCCCGCACGCGCGGGCAATGGGAGCGGCCGTCTGCATGGCGCGAATCATCCCGGAGGATATGACGGCTGCCGGTGAGAAAGCTGCGACGACCGGCGCGGCAGCCTCGGCCTGCCGTATCCCGCGCATGCTCAGCGGCACGTCGGATTCGGCTCCGTTGAAGACGTGAGGATGCGTCGATTCGGCGTGCCGCAGCAACAGGATTCGTGAGGACATACCCACCCCTGGCAATGACGAATGTCTAAGGACGAATGACGAAAGAATCTCGAATGAGCAATGACAATGCACGAATGAAGAGAGCTTCGCAAATTGGACATTGGGCATTTTGCATTCGAGATTCTTTCGTCATTCGTCCTTAGAAATTAGTCATTTCCAAGTTCAGGAGTTGGTCTTGGGCGATTCACGTCTCCGTCTTAGAATAGGGCCGCTCGAAACGGCGAGACAAGGAATGTCTCGCCTCCGGTCGCCCATCGGGAAAGGACTCCCATGCGAATCGCTCTGGCTCTCGCCGGGTTCGTCGCGTTCTGCGCTCCGCTGGCGGCAGCCCCTGTGCCGCCCGCCGCCGCGCCGCTCAGCGCCGCCGCCCGCAAGCAACTCGAGGCCGACGCTTTCACTTACTCCCAGCAAATGCTCAGCCTCGCCACTCAGGTATCCGTCGGCTACGTCCGCCCCGTCACTCGCCCCGAACTGCTCTGCACCGCCGTCCAGGCACTCTACGAAGCCGCTCGCTTGCCCGTTCCCTCCAGTCTCCAGGCCGATCTGGCGAAACAGGACAACGATGGGACGCTCGTCGATTTCCTCAACAAGGCTCGCCTCGCCGCCGGCGTCTGCGAAGAACTGGAAGGACACGGCGCGGTCCTTGCCAGTTGTCGAGCGATGCTGCACAGCCTCGATCCTCATTCCGACGTCGTCATGGAGAGCGACCGCCGGGTGCAACCGTGGGGGGATCAGCCCGTCGGCCTCGGCCTGGAACTCGCGGACAACATCGGCGTCGGCCCGCAACGCGTCCTGCGCGTCCTGCCCGGATCGCCCGCGCAGCGCGCCGGCATTCGGCCCGGAGACGAGGTTACGCATCTCGATGGCCAGAACCTCAAGGGCATGACGACGGCCCAGACCGCGGGCCTCATCAAGGGCAAGCCGTCGGTGCTGACGCGGGTCACCTTCAACACCGACCTCGACGTGCAGGCGCCCAGTCTGCCAGACCCCGTCAGTCTGCGGCTGAGCCGCAAGGGAATGAAGCCCTGGGAACTCAAACTCGAGTTCGAGACAGGCCGGCCCGATTCGGTCTTCGGCGTGATTAGGCGGGAGGACAATAACTGGGAGTACCTGGTGGATCGGGCCAGGGGCATCGCGCACATTCGAGTGGGAATGCTCAATCGCGGCACGGCCTCCGACCTCGCGGACGTGCTGAGCAAACTCGAAGAGGAGAAGCTCAAGGGGCTGATCCTCGACCTGCGCTGGTCGCCGGGCGGGTTCCTCGACGAGGCGATCGGCGTCGCGGGGGTGTTTTTGGGGGATTGCGTCATCGCCTCGCACAAGAACCGGGACCGCGAGGAGGTGAAGCTCTACAACACGCAGCCGAAACGGTTTCGCAAACTGCCGCTGATCGTCCTGGTCAACGGACAGACGGCGGGCGGCTCCGAGTTGATCGCGGCGGCGCTACAGGATCATGGCCGGGCTGCCATCGCGGGCCAGCGAACGCTCGGCAAGGCGAGCGTGCAGACGGCCATTTATGTCGATATCCCTGGAGCGAATGTGAAGCTGACCAGCGGCGAGTTCATGCGGCCCAGCGGCAAAAACTTGCCGCGCCGTCCCGGCAGCGGCCCGCGCGACGACTGGGGAATCAGGCCGAATTCGGAGCTGGAATATCGGTTGTCGCCGGACCTGTCGCGCGAGTTGAAGAAGCAGTGGGAACAGCAGACGCTGCGTCCCGGAACGGACAGCAAGGTCCTGCCGCTGGACGACCCCGCCAACGACGCCCAGCGACAACTCGCCCTGGAATGGCTGCGGAAGGGGGTGAAGTAGTCTTCGAGGTCCAATCACACCGCGATACGAGGGGCAAATGCCCCTCGTATCGGCGGGCGGGTCATTTCCCCTTCATGCACTCGACCAGGATACGGGCTGTCTCCGGTCGAATGATGCGCGGGTCGGGCATCTCGCCCTTGCGAAGCGTCTCACGCAAATCGCGGCCGCTGATCGACACCTGCTTGTAGCCCTTCGGCCCGAACTCATCGACGAGTCCGACGCGCCCCAGTTCTTCGTAGAAGGCCGCGAAACCGATCTTCACTGGCTTGATCTTCAGTTCGCCCTTCAGCTCGTCGAACTTGCGCTGGGCGGCCAGGCCGTCCCAGATGTCGGTGCCGTCGTCGTAGGGAGCGTCGGCATGCTTGCGTCCGATGACGATGTCGGTGAAGCCGAAGTTCTGGCGATAGATGCCGTGCATGATCGCCTCTTTCGGCCCGCCGTAGAACATCTTGATGTCCAGCCCCACCAGCAGGATGCGATCGCCGATCGGACAGCCGGTCTTCTTCCACAACTCCTCGTCCGAGTCGCCCTGGCCCAGCGCCTTGTTGTCGATCAGGGCCATATAGGTCTTCATGCGCGTGACTGCATCGACGTCGTCGCCCTTGGTCTCGCCGACGAGCGGGTTCAGCACGGCGCCCGCGTGGAAACCGTCTCGCGTCAGCTTTTCGAGACCGGCGACGAGGGCGTATTCGTGCGCGCGATGCAGAGGATTGCGTGTCTGGAACGCGACGACGCGCTTCCAGCCCTTGTCGCGGAACAGCTTGCGGGTCTCGCGCGGCGACAGGATCAGATGGCCATAGACAGGGTTCTTCGGCTGCGGCAGCACGCGGACCGTTCCGCCGGCGAGCCAGTTTCGGGGGTCCTCCAGCGTCATCTTCGCGCCGGGATGATCGACGCGCTCGCTGGAATAGACCTGGCGCAGATACTTGAGTTTCTCGAAGGGGTAGACGTCCGTGACGGCGAGGCTGCCGACGATTTCATCGCGTCCATTGACCAGGGCGACGGTTTCTCCCGGCTTGAGCGTCTTCGCCGTGGCCTGATCGACAGGAAACGCCAGCGGGATCGTCCAGGCGTAACGAGCGCCGCCGGCCTCGATGATTTCCTCATCGAGGACGCGGTTCCAGGCCGCGCGATCCATCGGCCCGCGCAGAGGACTCAGGCCGCCGTCGCCGAGGCGATACAGCGTTGAAAGGTCGGCGTCGCTGACACTGACTTTCTTCAACGTCGCCGCCTTGGTGCGGAACTCGGCCTGTTCGGCGGCGGGGACTTGAAGGTCAAGCGGTTCGGTGAGGCCGCCATGCGGAGGAATCAAATCATTCATGCTGATCTTCCACGGGAAAGAAAGGAGCCGATCACGGCCCCGGTTAAATCTGGTAGGTCACGTCGGCGGAAGGTTCGGTGCGTCGCAGCAGGTCGGCGAGGGAGAGGTTTTCGAGGAGCCGCTGTTCCTCGGCCTGGACCTCCCGCCACACGGTCTGCAACACGAGAGCGGCGGCGCTGGGAGGCGACTTGACGAGGGACGAGCGAGCCTGGGTGCGGTCCTCGACGCAGGTGAGGATGTCGGCGAGCGATATCTCCTCCGGCGTTTTGGCGAGTTGATAGCCGCCCGACGCTCCCCGAACGCTATCGACCAGCCCGGCGGATTTGAGCTGAAGCAGGATCTGCACGAGGAAGCCGGAGTTGATGCCATGCGCCTCGGCGATGGCCTTGATGCGCGTGGGCTGATCGGCGCGATACTTGGCCGCCAGCTCCATCATGGCGATACACGCATATTCCGACTTGGCTGAGACCTTCATGCTTTAACTTGCCAGTTGTCAGTTGCCAGTTGTCAGTTGTCAGTTGCCAATCAAGAAGAGCCAAGGCCCTAGCGCAAGCGAGGAATTCTACTCAACTGGCAACTGGCAACTGGCAACTGGCAACTGACAACTAAATGCCTCCCCCATCCTGGACTTCGATCACATGCAAGCCGCACTCTTTCTTGACCGTCCCGGCCCAGCGGCCCGCGCGCTCGTCCTGCCCCTCGGCTACCGGCTGCGTACATGGCCAGCAGCCGACGCTCGGGTAGCCTCTGTCGTGGAGGACGTTATAGGGAACATCGTGTTTCACCACGAAGGCCCAGACGTCCTTTTTCGTCCAGTTCAGCAGCGGGTTCACCTTCACGAGGTTGAACTTCGCGTCCCACGTCACAATGTCGGAACGCCCCCGGTCCGCCGTCTGATCGCGGCGAATGGCGCTGATCCACGCCTCATAGCCTTCCACGGCCCGGCGCAGAGGGACCATCTTCCGATCGTGACAGCATTGATCCGGACGGATGCGATAGAGGGGGCCGCCGTGTTCCGTCTCATACTCCGTGACCGTCATGTCGGGCTGCACCAGTTCCACGTCGATCCCGTAGCGCTCGCGAAGGCGTTCGCGAACGTCGAGGGTCTCCTGAAACTGGTAGCCGGTGTCGAGGTTGAAGATTCGCATCCAGGGAGCAACCTCGGCGAGCATGTGAATCAGACAGCAACCCTCGGCCCCAAACGCCGTCGCCATCGTCAGCTTCTTGCCGAACGTATCCGCCGCCCAGCGAAGGATGTTCTGGGGCGTCTCGTTCGCCAAACGTGTCGAAGCCGTGGCTATCTCCGCATCAGAGAGGGGTCGCCTATCCATGTGATCTTCTGTCCCTCAATCCCTGGCTTTGTGCATCACTCGCTAGTAAGTTTATAACTCTAGTCGAGATTAAGTCAAGGGGGGTCAATCGAGAAGAGCGCGGAACGGCCCGCCAACGCCGGTGGGGTAGGGCGCGTGGCGGGCCCGGGGCGGGAAGTGGGT
>JBBRIK010000222.1:0-7329 GCA_038221045.1 Gemmatales bacterium | reverse complement strand
GCTGCAATCGGCGGCCGGACGGACCGACGCCGCCCTGCAAGATCCCGTGCAGCGCATCAACCTCATCACGGGCGAACTGCAAGAGAGCGTCATGCGGACGCGCATGCAGCCCATCGCGACCGTCTGGAATCGTCTGCCGCGCGTGGCGCGAGACCTCGCCCGCACCCTGGGCAAGGAAGTCCGCCTCACGCTTGAGGGCAAGGACACCGGCCTGGACCGCACGATCATCGAATCGATCAAGGACCCGCTGACGCATCTTCTGCGCAACGCTCTCGATCATGGCATCGAGACGCCGGAAATACGCCGCCAGCGCGGCAAAACGGTCGAGGGCCACGTTCATCTCCGGGCGTATCACGAGGGTGGACAGGTCAACATCGAAATGAGCGACGACGGAGGCGGCATCGATCCGCAGCGCGTCGGCCAGAAGGCGGTCGAGCGCGGCCTGGTCAGCCGCGAGCAACTCGCCCGGCTCAGCGAACGCGACCTTCTGCAACTGATCTTCCTGCCCGGCTTCTCCACGGCGGAGAAGGTGACGGACGTTTCGGGCCGGGGCGTCGGCATGGACGTCGTCAAGACAAACATCGAGAAGCTCGGCGGCGCCATCGACCTTCAGAGCGTACCCGGTCAGGGCGCGACGATTCGCATCAAGATCCCGCTGACGCTGGCCATCATTCCCGCCCTACTGGTGACGGCAGGCGGCGACCGCTACGCCATTCCTCAGGCCAGCCTGCTGGAACTGGTCCGCCTCGAAGGCGAGCAAGCGCGGCGCGGCATCGAACGGCTGCACGGCGCGCCGGTCTATCGCCTGCGCGGCCACTTGCTGCCGCTGGTCTCCCTGGCCCGCGAGCTTGGGGTCGAGGAGCAAGGCGAGGAAGACGTCAACCTGGTCGTCGTGCAGGCGGATGGACGCCCGTTCGGCCTGGTTGTCGATGCGATTAGCGACACGGAAGAGATCGTCGTCAAGCCGCTCGGGAAGAACCTACAGGGAGTGCCGGTCTACGCCGGGGCGACCATTCTCGGCGATGGCCGGGTGGCACTGATCCTCGACATTCCCCGGCTGGCGGAGCGAGCCGGCGTACTCGCGACGCGCCAGCGCGGCCGGCTGTCTCACGCTGAATCCGAATTGGCCGGCGACTCGCGCAGCCAGACGCTGCTGCTGCTCGGCCTGGGTGCCGAGCGCCGGCTGGCGGTGCCGCTTGCCCTGGTCGATCGCCTGGAGGAAACGCCCCTGTCGGAAGTCGAGTGGGCAGGAAGCCGAGAGGTGTTGCAGTATCGCGGCGGCATCCTGCCTCTGCTTCGTCTGAGCGACGTCCTGCCGGGACGGGAGCCGGCCGGCGACACCGATCCGTTGCAGATCGTCGTCTGTCACGAAGGCGGTCAGAGCGCCGGCCTCATCGTCGATCGCATCCTCGACGTGGTCGAGGCGGAATGGCCGGTGACGCGAACGTCCTCGACGCTGGGACTGCTCGGATCGACGGTGATCCAGGCCCGTGTCACGGAGTTGCTCGACGTGCCGGGGCTGATGAGCCTGGCCTTGCCGGAACTCGCGGGGAGAGTGTAACCCATGACGGCCTCGCAACAGTTCTGCACGTTTTTCGTCGATGGCGCCTGTTATGGCGTTGACGTCGTCCATGTGCAGGAAGTGCTTCGCTACCAGAGGATCACCCGCGTCCCTCTCGCTCCGCCGGTGGTGCGCGGACTGATCAACCTGCGCGGCCAGATCGTCACCGCCCTGGAGTTGCGGCGTTTGCTCGGCCTGCCGGCCCGGCCTGCGGATCGCTGTCCGATGAATGTGGTCATCCGCACGGGAGCTGACGCGGTCAGTCTCCTGGTTGACGACGTCGGCGACGTGCTGACGCTCGACGAGAGCGCCTTCGAGCGGCCTCCCGAGACGGTGCGCGGCGTGGCCCGCGAACTGCTTCGCGGCGTGTACAAGCTGCCTGGAACACTGCTGCAGATCCTCGATCCTGAACGGGTGGTCGCCTTGTCGGCCACGAGAAAAGATTAATCCCGATCAACGACGTGGAGGAGTTTTGATGTCTGCCGAATCCCCTTCGAGCGGCTGGGGCAAAAACTTGAAGTTGCCCGCCAAGGTGGCACTGTCCACAGTAGTCGTCCTTGTCCTCGGCGTCGCCGCCGTGGTGATGTATCTGTCGCGGGCCTCGCGTGACTCGACGATGACCCAGAGCGTCGAAGCCGCGAAGCAGACGATCGCCCAGTATCAGACCCTTCGCCACTACTACACGATGCACGTCGTCGATAAGGTCCGCGCCAAGTCCACCCTGAAGGTATCGCACGACCACAAGGACAAGGCCGACAGCATCCCTCTGCCGGCCACCATGATCCAGGACCTGAGCGACGCATCGGGCGAGAAAGAGGGCAACGTGCGGATGAAGCTCTACAGCAAGTATCCCTTTCCGAACCGGCAGCAGCGCTCAACGGACAGCTTCGCGCGAGAGGCCCTGGACTACCTCGAATCCCATCCCGAAGGTGTGTTTGTCAAGCCGAGCCTGGTCGAGGGGGAGGAGACAGTACGGGTGGCAATCGCCGATCGGATGACCTCGCAAGCTTGCGTCAATTGCCATAACAGCCATCCGGACAGCCCGCGCACGAACTGGCGTATCGGCGATGTGCGCGGCGTCCTCGAAGTCAACGCGCCGATCGGAGCGCAGCTGCAGCGGAACAACGAAATGATCCTGCACGTCTCGCTGATCGTCGCCGGGGCGGCCCTGTTCAGCGGCGGCCTGATCTGCTTCATCGTCTATCGCATTGGCCGGCGGCTGGGCCGAACGGTCGAGGTGCTGGCGAAGGTGGCCGAGGGCGACCTGGGACAGCGGCTCGCCGTCGATTCGGGCGACGAGGTAGGCAGGATGGGACAATCACTCAATCAAGCCCTGAACCGAATCGACGGTGTGGTGCAGTCGATTGGCGCGAACGCCCAGACGCTGACGCGATCCTCGGACGACCTGGCCGCGTCGAGCCGGCAGATGCTCTCGGGAGCGGAAGAGACGTCCGCGCAAGCCGGCGTCGTTGCCTCGGCGGCCGAGCAGGTCAGCAGCAACGTGCAGACCGTGGCAGCGGGCGTCGAGGAGATGGGAGCAAGCATCCGTGAGATCGCCAAGAACGCTCACGAGGCAGCCCGCGTCGCCAATACAGCCGTCAAGGTGGCCGAGATGACCAACGAGACCGTGAATCGCCTGGGCGAGTCCGGCGCTGAGATCGGCAAGGTCATCAAGGTCATCACGTCGATCGCGCAGCAGACGAACTTGCTGGCCCTGAACGCGACCATCGAAGCCGCCCGCGCCGGTGAGGCGGGCAAGGGTTTCGCGGTTGTGGCCAACGAGGTCAAGGAACTGGCGAAGCAGACGGCCCGAGCGACGGAAGAGATCGGCCAGAAGATCGAGGCCATCCAGCGCGACACCGGCGGAGCAGTCGAGGCGATCGGCCAGATCAGCGCCATCATCCATCAGATCAATGAGTATCAGGAGACGATCGCCAGCGCCGTTGAGGAGCAGACGGCGACGACGGGCGAGATGGGCCGCAACATCGCCGAGGCGGCGACCGGCAGCGCCGAGATTGCCCGCAACATCACGTCGGTGGCCCAGGCCACGCAGATGACGACCGAGGGTGCCGCCAACACCGAGCGAGCGGCTCAGACCCTGTCGCAAATGTCGTCCGAATTGCAAGAGTTGGTCGGCCAGTTCAAGGTGGAACCGCGACGCGAGGAGCGAGTCGCGACGCCGCGGCCGGTCGAGCCGTCGTCGGCCTGGGAGGATCGCCATCATCGCAATGGCGCGCATCGCCTTGCCAGTTACAAGTGAAACGAGTCAACGACCTTCGCACTCTGAACACCCAGCCTCACGGGAGAACGACCCATGCGAGCACTGATCATCGACGATTCACGAGCGATGCGGACTATCCTCGGCAGCATGTTAAAGCACCTCGGCTTCGAGATCACCGAGGCGAGCAACGGCCAGGAAGGACTCGATCGGCTGCACGAGTACGGCAAGCCCGACATCGCCCTGGTGGACTGGAACATGCCGGTGATGAGCGGCTTCGAGTTCGTCCAGGCCGTCCGCCGCGATCCCGCCTACGGCGATCTGCCGCTGATGATGGTGACGACCGAAACGGAGATGCATCAGGTGTCCAACGCGCTCGAAGCGGGCGTCAACGAGTATGTGATGAAGCCGTTCACCCGCGAGGCGATCCGAGACAAGCTCGATCTCCTCGGCGTCGCCCATGCCTGAACGAATCCGGATTCCGAACCGCTTGCGGCACAGCGGAGAAAGACCCCTACGCCGCAAGCGGCCGGAAAGGAACCCTCACGATGCCGAAGATTCGCATTCTCCTGGTCGATGACTCCGTCGTCGTTCGACGGCTCGTCGGTGAGGCGTTGGCCAGCGATCCAGCGCTGGAAATCGCAGGCACGGCCGCCAATGGCCGCATCGCCCTCGAAAAGCTGAACGTCCTGAAGCCGGACCTCGTCATCCTTGACGTGGAAATGCCGGAGATGGACGGGCTGCAAACGCTGGCTGCCATTCGCCGCGATCATCATGTGCTGCCCGTGCTGAAGGTCAGCCAGCATACGCAGCGGGGGACCTCGGCCACGCTGGAGGCGCTTGCCCAGGGGGCGAACGACTACGTCACCAAGCCCGATGCGGCCGCACGCACTCCGGACGCTCTCGAACAGGTGCGCGAACAGTTGTTGACGAAGATCAAGGCCTTGTTCCCGGAAACGAAGGCCCGGCCTTCCAGCGCCGGCATCTCCGCCCCTCGCGCCTTGCCGGAGCGAACGACGTTGCCGCGCGTCGAGGTCGTTGTCGTGGGTGTCTCGACCGGAGGGCCGAACGCGCTGGCGACCCTGTTGCCGGGACTGCCGGCGGACTTCCCGGTGCCGCTGCTGATCGTCCAGCACATGCCGCCGCTGTTCACGCGCTTGCTGGCGCAGCGCCTCGCCGCTCAGAGTGGATTGGCCGTCAGTGAAGCGGTCGCGGACCAGCCGTTGCTCGCGGGGCGAGGCGTCCTCTGTCCCGGCGATTTCCACCTTGAGATCACGCGAGCGGGAGGACAGTCGCGCGCTCTGCTGCCGCAGACGCCGCCGGAGAACTCGTGCCGGCCTTCCGTCGATGTGCTGTTCCGCTCGGCTGCCGCCACCTATGGTTCCGGCGTCCTCGGTGTCATTCTCACGGGGATGGGACAGGATGGACTCGAAGGCTGCCGCCGCATTCGCGAGGCAGGGGGGCAGGTGCTGGTGCAGGACGAGGCCAGCAGTGTGATCTGGGGCATGCCGGGAGCGGTCACTCGCGCCGGCCTGGCCGACCGCGTGCTGCCGCTGTCCCAGTTGGCCTCCGAGATCGTCACACGCACCCGTCGAGGCCGAACGCCCTCGACGGCAACGCTCTTCTCGGCACGGCGCTGAAGAGTATCAGGATAAGAGAGCGCGACACTTGCTTCCGACCGCCGCTTGCGGCTTAGCGTTCTTCTGCAAAGCCGACACGCCCCCAAGGAGACGGAACTATGCCGCTGAGTCAGGCCGATTTCGAGTACATCCGCAACCTGGTCCACCAGCGCGCGGCCATCGTCCTCGAGAGCGAGAAAGCCTATCGCGTCGAGAACGCCCTGGCGACGCTGGCTCGCCAGGAGGGATGTGCGAGCGTCGATGAACTGGTGGGCCGAATGCGGACGATGGCGGTCAACGGCCTGCATCAGAAGGCCGTCGAGGCGATGACCATTAACGAGACGTCCTTCTTTCGCGACCTTTATCCGTTCGAGTCGCTGCGTCGCGTCATCGTGCCCGAGATCTTGCAGCGCCGCGCGACGGAACGCCGTCTCGACATCTGGTGTGCCGCTTGCTCCACAGGCCAGGAGCCGTACAGCGTCGCCATGCTGTGTCGCGAACACTTTCCGATCCTGTCGGGATGGAACGTGCGCATCGTGGCCAGCGACCTGAGCGGCGCGGCCCTCGACAAGGCCCGCAGCGGCAAGTACACGCAGTTGGAGGTCAACCGCGGGCTGTCGGCCATGATGATGATCAAGTATTTCCAGCGGCAGGGACTCGTATGGCAACTCAAGGAAGACGTGCGCCGCCTGATCGACTTTCGGCCGATCAACCTGATCGAGTCGTGGCCGATCGTCGGCCCGCTCGACGTCGTGTTTCTGCGCAACGTGTTGATCTATTTCGACGTGGAGACGAAGAAGCGGATCCTGGAACGAATCCGTTCGTTGCTGCGTCCGGGCGGCGTGTTGTTCCTGGGCGGAGCCGAGACGACGCTGCAATTATCGACGGCGTACGACCGAGTGGTCCTCGACAAGCACGCCTTCTACCAGGCGCGTGAGAAATGAGTCCTCCCCCCAGCGAGGGAGAAGAACAGAAGTCTTCTGAAGCATCACCGAGAGGAGTTCACCCATGGACTTCGGAGAGATTGAGATCGCCCAGTTGGTCGAGAGCGTCTGGACCTCGGTCCTTGGCTGGGAAGTGCAGCCCTCGGCGGAGCCGCCGGGTGAGATGGGCGGCGAACACTTCCTGACCGGCTGCGTTCCGATCACCGGCGACTGGACCGGCAACGTGCTGTTGCACTGTCATCGCGATCTGGCGAGCGAGGCGGCGAGTACGATCTTCGCCCTATCCACCGACGAGGTATCGCTCGAACTGCTTCAGGATGCGCTGGGCGAGTTGACGAATATCGTCGGCGGCAATCTGAAAGCGCTGTTCGGTGGGATGTGCTTCCTCGGCCTGCCGACTGTCGCGAACGGAACCGACTATGCTCTGCGCGTGATGGGCAGTCGCTCTGTCCTGCGCGTGCCGTTCGAGTCGCGCGGCCTGCCGTTCCTGGTCGAAGTATGCGAGCGCCAGCCGGCCCTCGTTGCCTCGTGAGGGGAATTCGTCACGGTCTCCCCACGAGCCGCGACTCCTCAGTTCGGGTCGCGCGGGGCCGTCTTGCGCGGCTGGTCCCAGTCGTTGAACAATTTCTCCCCCACCAACCAATTCCACAAAGCGTGAACGATAGGATTGCCCTTGTCGGGGCTATCCCTGTAGAGGACGACAATGATCTTCAGTTCACGCGTCTTCTCCCGACGTGCCCGAATTGTTGTCTTGATGCCGGCCAGATCGTACAGCTCCTTGTTCTTCTCGCTCTCGATCCGATAACAGTGATTGATGTCAGGGGTTCCGACCACCACAGCCGCCAGCGCTTCATCGCTGAGGACGCCCACGCGAATGACAGTGCTTTCCCCAGGCAACTTCCCCGGTTCCTTCTTGTCCTTGGGGTCCTCCACCTTCAGTTCTTTCTTGTCTTCGGAACCCTCACCGCTGGAACTACCAAGACCGAG
>JBBRIK010000221.1:0-7331 GCA_038221045.1 Gemmatales bacterium | reverse complement strand
AGCCATCATCACCTTCGCTTCGGCGCAACTCTCTCCGCGGACGTCGATACGCACATCGACATCCTCTGCGATCTTGTCGTGCCGCTTCTGGAGGACGGCTATCAGCGGCTGCTGATCCTGAACGGCCACGGCGGCAACGTCGATACGATGCACGTCGCCTTGCGCCGCATTCAGCCGCGTTTCATGGATCGTATTCTCAGTGCCGCGTCGTACTGGGAGATTGCGTCGAAGGAGTTGGCGGCCCTCGGCGAAGGGCCACGAAAGAGCATGGGACACGCTTGCGAATACGAGACGTCGATGATGATGGCGCTGAGGCCGGACCTCGTTCGCAAGAGCGAGATCAAGGACGATCCGGCCAGGGACGATCAGGCGCTGCGCGGCCTGTTCCTGGCCGACGACATGAAACAGAAAACGGATCACGGCTGCGTCGGTCATCCCGAACTGGCGACGGCCGAGAAGGGACGCAAGTTTCTCGATGCGGCGATTGGCCGCACCTGTGAGGTGGTGACGGCCCTGCTGCGTCGTCCGCTGCCTTCGTAGGACAGGTCAATCAGTTGCGTGTCAGCGATTCGTCGAGGTTCAACACGACACTCGCGATCATCGTCCAGGTCGCGAGTTCCGCCGCATCGAGACTGCCATCGCGCTTCGATTCTCCGACGCTCAGCAGCTTCAGCGCCGCCTTCGCGTCCTTGCCGTAGACTGCCCGTTGCTCCTCGTACAGCTTCCGCAGCACGCCACTCTCGCGTTCTGTCGGCCGGCGGGCCGTCAGCAGACGAAACGCCAGCACGATCCGTTCGTCCGTCGTCTTCGCCTCGTTCACCAGCCGCTCGGCCAGTTTGCGCGACGCCTCGACGAACGCCGGATCGTTCATCAGCACCAGCGCCTGCAAAGGCGTGTTCGTTCGCGAACGGCGCACCGTGCAGGTCTCGCGATCCGGCGCGTCGAACGTCTGCATCGTCGGCGGCGGCGACGTGCGCTTCCAGAATGTGTACATGCCGCGCCGATACAGGTCCTGACCCTTCGACTGGACGTAGAACTGAGCCGTCCAGTTCTTGCTGTCGCCTCGCTCCGTCAACTCGCGCCACAGGCCGGCGGGCTGATACGGAAAGACGCTCGGCCCACCGACCTCGCGCGTCAGGAGCCCGCTCGTACTCAGGGCCAGATCGCGCACGAACTCCGCCTGCAAGCGGTAGCGTGCGCCGCGCCCCAGCAGCCGATTCTCGGGATCACGCTGATACGCTTCCCGCGACACCGCCGAGGTCTGGCGATAGGTCGAGGAGGTGACGATCGTTCGCACAAGTCGCTTGACGTCCCAGCCGCTCTGCATGAACTCGACGGCGAGCCAGTCGAGCAACTCGGAATGCGATGGCAGTTCGCCCTGGGTGCCGAGGTCCTCACTCGTCTTGACGAAGCCGGTTCCGAAGAAGAGTTGCCAGTAGCGATTGACTGCCACACGCGCCGTCAGCGGATGGCCGGGATCGACGAGCCAGCGCGCGAGGTCGAGACGTGTCCGTGACGCGGTTCCTTTCATCCCCAGCCCCTCTCCTCGCAAGGGAGGGAGAGAGGACGGCACAGCGGGAACTACCTTCTCGCCCTGTTTGTCGTACTGTCCCCGGATGAGCAGGAACGTTTCGCGCGGCTTCGGCATGTCCTGCATCACCATCGCGGTCGGAATCTGTTTGTCCAGCCCGGCTCTCTCCGCGCGCAGCTCCTTCAGCCGCGCTTGCGTCGCCTTCCCCGCTTCGGCGTTGTCCTTCACGTCGAGCAGCTTCTTTTCCAGATCGACGATGGTCTTCGACAGGGCGTCGAGCCTCGCCTGCTGCGCCAGCGTCGGCGCTTTGAGCATCGGGGCCGCGTTTCCCTTGCTCCCGTCCAGGCCATTCTCCGGCACGTTGTAGAAGAAGGCGTAAAGCTGGTAATACTCCTTCTGCGTGAAGGGATCGTACTTGTGATCGTGACACTGAGCGCAGGCCAGCGTCAGGCCCAGCCAGGCCGTTGCCGTCGTGTTGACGCGATCGACGATGTAGGCGTTGTGATACTCCTGGGGGATCGCTCCGCCCTCGAAGTTAATCATGTGATTGCGATTGAAGCCGGAGGCGTTCTTCTGCTGCGTGGTGGAGTCAGGGAGAAGATCGCCCGCCACCTGATCGACCGTAAAGCGGTCGTACGGAAGGTCCTTGTTGAAGGAGTCGATGACCCAGTCGCGCCAGCGCCACATATCACGTCCGCTATCGAGGTGGTAGCCGTGCGTATCGGCGTAGCGGGCCACGTCAAGCCAGTCCAGCGCCATTCGCTCGCCGTAATGAGGAGAGTTCAGCAGACGATCGACAAGGCGTTCATACGCTTCAGGCCGCCGATCGCCGATGAAGTCATCGACCTCTTTCGGCGTCGGTGTCAGGCCGGTCAGGTCGAGCGTCAGCCGGCGAATCAGCATCACTCGGTCGGCTTCCGGCGAGCCTTCCAGTTTCGCAGCCTGTCGTTTGGCGAGGATAAAGGCGTCGAGGGGATTGCGGACCTCGAAGTGCGGATCGCAGACGTCCGGCACGGCGGGACGTTTTGGAGGAATGTAGGCCCAGTGCGGCTGATACTCGGCTCCCTGCTCGATCCAGCGTTTGAGCGTCTGCTTCTCGGCGGCGGTGAGTGACTTGTTGCTCTCCGGCGGCGGCATGACGCGATCGGCGCGTGCCGCGAAGATCCGGCTGACGAGAGCGCTGCCATCGGGCTTGCCGGGTACGATGGCCTTGCGGCCCGACTCGGCGGGTTTGAGCGCCTCCTCGCGGACGTCGAGGCGCAGGCCGGCCTTGCGCTCCTTGCCGTCGGCCCCGTGACACTTGAAGCAGTTGTTGGAGAGGAGGGGCCGAATGTCGCGGTTGTATTCCAGGCGCGGCTCGGCGGCGAAGGCGGGAACGGCGAACAGCAACCAGGCAGCAGCGCGAGACAGCATCGAACAGGCTCCGAATCAGAAAACGCGAGTGGGTCACCGACGTCTTCTGAGTGTATCCGCACCTTTAGCGCCCCGTCAATGACGAGGGTGCGGCCGGCAGCGCTGATAGAATGTGTTCTCACCGTCTTCCAAGGGATCACGATGAAGACCGCGTCCGATCTGTTGGAGCAACTGGCCGCCCTGCGTCTGCTCGACGCCGAGCAGTTGGCCCTCGCTCGCGGGTTCCCTGCCGTCGATGCGCAATCTCTGACGCGCGATCTCATCCGGCGCGGACTGCTGACGCCCTTTCAGGGAACCAAGCTGATGCAAGGGCAGGGCTGCGAACTGCTGCTGGGATCCTATCTATTGCTGGACAAGCTCGGCGAGGGCGGCATGGGCGCCGTCTTCAAGGCTCGCAATCGCAAGCTCGGCAAGACGGTCGCCCTGAAGGTGATCCGCAAGGAGCGGCTGGGCGGCCCCCAGACCGCAGAGCGTTTCTTGCGGGAGATTCAGGCAGCGGCGCGGCTGGAGCACCCTCACATCGTCCAGGCGCTCGACGCCGACGATGTCGGCGGCACGCTGCTCCTGGCGATGGAACTGGTCGAGGGCATCGACCTGGCGAGGCTGGTGAAGCAACGTGGACCGTTGCCGGTGCCGCTGTGCTGTGCCTGTGTGCGTCAGGCGGCGCTGGGCCTGCAACATGCTCTCGAACGCGGCCTGGTGCATCGCGACATCAAACCCAGCAACCTGCTGCTCTCAGGCCACGCCTCCCGAACCCCAACGCTCAAGATCCTCGATTTTGGACTGGCGACATTGAGCGAAGAAGGCGGCGATGCGCAGGCGCAATTGACGCACAGCGGCATGATCGTTGGCACGCCGGATTTCATGTCTCCCGAACAGATCATGGACGCACGCCAGGTCGATGTCCGCGCCGACCTCTATTCCCTGGGCTGCACGCTCTACTACTTGCTGGCCGGGCGGCCACCGTTCCCTGACGGCAACTTGATGCAGAAGTTCGATCGGCACCGCTTCCACGAACCTGTCTCTCTGGAGAGCTTGCGCAGCGACGTGCCGGCGGACGTGGTCGCGATCGTCAAGCGTCTGATGGCCAAGCGTCCCGAGGATCGCTTTCAGACGCCTGCGGCATTAGCGCAGGCGCTGACGGAGGCGAGGACGGAAGCTGTGACTCCCTTGCTCGCCATGCCGGTCGCGCCGTTTCAGATCGAGAGCGGCGAGGCTCTCATCACGCCCACGCCGTTGCAGAACCGATCACCCGCGCCGCGTCGGGGACGCCGGCTGCTGCTGGCCATCGTTCCTGGTCTTGTCGTTGTGGCCCTGGTGTTATGGCTGGTCTGGCCGAAGCCCGAGCGTCGCGAGCAGGACAGGCCCGAGGTACTCTTGCCGAGCGAGCGAGTGTTTCTACCATTGCGCCAGCGCATGGAGGAGAGAGGACAGGACACCGAGGAACTGCGGCGCGATCTGTTGGCGTTCCGGCGCACTCATGCCGCATCCCCCCAGGCGAATGAGGCGATCCGATTCTTGTCGCGATTGCCCTCTCCGCTCGATCGGCTCAAGGCCAGCGACATCCCGGAGCGCGAGCGTCGCGAGGGACAGCCGTCCGAACTGGTTGCCATCCTGGGCGAGCAGGCCGGACGAGCAAACCAGTCGATGTTGAGTATCGCCATTAGCCGCGACGGCAAACAGATCGCCAGTTCTGGGTCGTTGCGTCCATTGGTGTACGTCTGGGATGCGGAACTCCGTGTTGCCCAGGTGATTCCGAGTAAATACCTCGTCAACAGCCTCGCGTTCGCTTCCAACGGCAGGCTTCTCGCGGGAGGGAGCAGGAACGGTGAGTTGTTCTTGTGGGACATGACGGCGAATCCTCCCACTTGCGTCGTCCATCCTGCTTCCGACCAGCAACTGCTGAAGGTCACGGTTTCGCCTGATGGCAGGATGTTGGCGGCAGGCGGACTGGAGGGACAGGTTTACCGGTGGGCGATTGAGGAGGGCGTCGCTCGCAAGCTGCCGACGTTGCCAGGGATCGGCGGAACGGGACACGCGCTCGCTTTTTCTCCCGACGGCAAGCGACTGGCTCGGACCGGTGCTGGCAAGACCGTTCGTCTCTGGAAGCTCGATGCGGATCCTCCGGCCGAACAGTGGGCGTCGGAGCCTCAGACAGCCCGCATTCTGGCTCTCGCCTGGTCGCGCAGCGCGTTGCTGGCCTCGGGAAACGAAGGCGGTATGATTCATTTCTGGCAGGCTCCTTCCGCCGGAGTGCCAGTCCCCGTGGGCGAGTCTCAGAAGGTCCCAGCGGGCATCTCGGACCTGCGCTTTGCTCCGAACGAGCAAACCCTGGCCGTCAGCGGTGACCGCGGATACCTCCGCCTGTGGTTCGTGAAGCGCGAAGGATTGGCCGAAGGAACGCTTCTCGAAGGCCATTCGTCTCACGTTACGGGTCTGGTCTTCAGTCCCGACGGCAACCAACTCTACACGGCGAGCTTTGACTACACGGTGCGCCGCTGGCAAAACCTGGACGAGAAGAAACCCGTGCAGCGGACCGTCCTCGATGGCCATCTGAGCGGCGTTGTGCGTCTGGCTTTCAGTAGCGATGGCAAGCACCTGGTTTCCGCCAGTCAGGACCAAACCATACGGCTGTGGGACCTGAGCAAGCCGGGACTGCACACCATCCTGAATCCTGGCAGCGGGTTTCACTGGGCCGCCTTCTCTCCGGATAACCAACTCCTGGCAACGCCTACTCCGGCGGGTGGGGTCCACCTTCGGCTTATCGATGGGCCGGACAACCAGCCGCGGGAAATCGAGAGTTTGCGCGACCGGATCCATTGTGCCGCGTTCTCCCCGGATGGCCAACTCTTGCTGCTCGGGGGCGATCACTCGCTGACGCTTTGGAACCCAAGAACCAGGCAGGGCCTTCGCTCGCTGACCGGACTCGGTCAGCCGGTCGAGGACGTGACCTTTTCTCCGGATGGCCTTCAGGCGGCCGCTGGCAGTGGGGCCTACCTCTGGCGTGACGGGAAGATGACTTATGAGCAGGGTCGCGTGCTCTTCGCTGACAACCAGGTCGGCGTCTGGGACGTGGCAACAGGGCGGCGAGTAAAGTTTCACGCCTTTGCGCCGGCGGCGGGCCAACCCCTGTCGCTCAACTTCCGCAGTCAGGGGAAGCAACTGATCGGCAGACAGTGGCCGGAAGCCGTGGTCTGGCGATGGAAACTGGATGAGGATACGTCACCGGAGACATTGCTTCCGCGCGATCGGGTCGGTGCGCTGAAGCACGTCGAAGCCTCGATGGATGGCCGAGTGCTTGTCACAGCGGAAGCGGGTGGCGAACTTCGCTTCTGGGACCCCGAGACGGGCAGGAAAGCACGCGAGATCAACCTGAAGCAGAGCGTGGGCAGTATCGCACTCGCTCCGGACAGCCGTCACCTCGCCGTCGGCCTGGAGAGTGGTGCTATTTATCTGCTGCGGCGTGAGAAGCCTGAGGAACGGTGACGGGAACGGTCTGTTCTCTGAGAATAGCGTGAACGATTTCCCTGGAACGACAATGACCATAACCCCTTCCGCGCTTCTGGAACAACTGGCCGCCTTGCAACTCCTCGACGACGAGCAACTTGTCTTGGTTCGTACGCTCCCCTTCACCGATGCCTCCTCACTGGTGCGTGTACTTCTCGAGCGCAATCTCCTGACGGCCTTCCAGGCCACCCAGCTGTTGCAAGGCCAGGGCGGCGAACTGCTGCTGGGTCCCTATCTGCTGCTCGACAAGCTCGGCGAGGGCGGCATGGGGGCGGTCTTCAAAGCGCGCAACCGCAAGTTGGGCAAGACGGTCGCCCTGAAGGTCATTCGCAAGGAGCGACTGGGCAGCACCCAGACCGCGCAGCGTTTCCTGCGTGAGATCCAGGCGGCAGCGCGGTTGGAGCATCTCCACATCGTCAAGGCGCTGGACGCCGACGACGTCGGTGGCACGCTGTTGCTGACGATGGAACTGGTCCAGGGGGTCGATCTTGCGAAGCTGGTGAGGCAACGAGGGCCAATGCGAGTCGGGCTGGCCTGTGCTTGCGTGCGTCAGGCGGCGCTGGGCCTGCAGCATGCCTTCGAGCGCGGCCTGGTCCATCGCGACATCAAGCCGTCGAACCTACTTCTCTCGGGCATTGAGGATCGAGTACCGGCCCTCAAGATCCTCGATTTCGGACTGGCAACTCTCAGCGAGGAGAGCGGCGACACGCAGGTGCAGTTGACGCACAGCGGCATGATCGTCGGCACGCCGGATTTCATGTCGCCCGAGCAGATCATGGATCCTCGCCTTGTCGATATCCGAACCGACCTCTATTCCCTGGGCTGCACGCTCTACTACTTGCTGGCCGGGCGGCCACCGTTCCCTGACGGCAACTTGATG
>JBBRIK010000220.1:0-7336 GCA_038221045.1 Gemmatales bacterium | reverse complement strand
GCTCCTAAGACCTGCGCGTCTGCCATTCCGCCACTCGCCCTCAATGCGATCCTCTTTCAGGTTATCGCACCGAGAATCCTCGTCAACGCCGGTCCACATCGTCGTGAGGCGCCCTTCTTGCCGCTTGCGGCTTTGCAGAGGATTGCGAAGCCGCAAGCGGCAAGTAGGGTTCCACAGCGCGCCATCAGCATTTGTACGCACGCCACGCCCTTTAACAGACTGTGCAGCACGATCGGTCCGATGAGGCTGCCGGTCCGTCGCGCCAGCCAGCCCCACCCGAGCGCCAGCACGAACAGCGCGATCGGCGACGGCCAGACTGTTTGATGGAACATCCCAAAAAGCATCGACGTCGCATACAGAGCGGTCCCCACCGGCGTCCGTTGCCGACGCCAGACCCAGACGTATCCTGGCCCCATCAGCAGCACGAAGAGCATTGGCGCGAGCAGGAGCCAATCGCCCTGGAACACTTGTCCCCACGTCTCCGGCTGCACCGGCACGGCGACGAGGAACGTCAGGAGCATCACGACATGCGCTCCGCCCTCGTGCCTCGTCAGCCAGGTCTGAAGGACGCCGCGAAATAGGATTTCCTCGACCGCCGGCGCGGCCACCATCGCCAGAAAGACGATCAGGGCAAGTTCGACTCCGGTCGCGGTCCGGCTCAGCCGGGCGAAGCTGTGTTCCGTGACTTTGTCGGGGGTCAGCCGGCGGAATACCTCCGTCACGGCCTCATTGAGTCCCAGGACCAGCGGCGTCAAGACCACGCAGCCCAGCAATCCCAGAAGGACATTCTGTCCCCACCGATGCGACGTCAGGCCAAACTGATACAGCTGCGTGCGGCTCATCCGGCGCAGCAGCAGCGGCGCCGTCAGCACTTGAAACGGCAGGACGATCAGGGTGGCGGGAAGGCTGACGCGCCCGCGCAGAAGACGGACCTGCTCGCGTGCCGAATCGACTGCCGGCTCCTCCTTGGCGTGCAGGGTCATCATCGCCTGCCGGCCATACAGGTAGGTGCCAAGACCTGTTTCGGTCACCGCCAGGTAGCCGGCGTAAGGCCAGACCGCCGTCATCAGGTACACGACCGCGAGGACTTCGATGCCCGAATACGGCACCAACCGATTCCGCTGAGGCGTCAACAGTCCCCAGAGGGTTCGAGCTTTCCTGCTTTGTGTTCCAGCCTCCATCAACGCCGCCTCCCGAGGCAGACACTTTCCATTGCTGTTCTTATCCTAGAGTTGTTGTGCGGATCGTACACGAATTGCCGGAGTCCGTCTGCGGATGAGCAACATTCTGGATCGCATTGTCGCCAGCAAGCGCCAGGAATTGGCCGACAGCCAGGCTCGCATCCCCTCGCGCGATCTCGAACGTCGTCTGACGACGGCACCCCCCGTGCGCGACTTTCGCGCTGCGCTCGAAGTCCCCGGCGAAGTCCGCATCATCGCCGAGGTCAAGAAAGCGTCCCCGTCCGCCGGGTTGCTCCGCGAGGACTTCGACCCCGTCGCCAACGCGCGGACTTACGAGCAGCACGGCGCCGCCTGCATCAGCGTCCTGACGGACGTTCCCTTCTTTCAGGGCAGCCTCACTTACCTGTCCGCGATCCGTGAGGCCGTCGCTGTTCCCCTTCTGCGCAAGGACTTCGTCATCGATCCGTATCAGCTGCTCGAAGCGCGTGTCGCCGGCGCGGACGCGGTCCTGCTGATTGCCGAGATCCTCGACGACGCGACACTGGCCTGTCTGCTGCGCGAGACGCAAATGCTCGGCATGCAGGCCCTCGTTGAGATTCACGACGCCGAAAACCTGGGCCGAGTCCTGCGAACGGGAGCGCACCTCGTCGGCATCAACAACCGCGATCTCCGCACGTTCGAGACCCATCTCGACCAGACGCTCAAACTGGCTGGACGGGTCTACGGCAACACCTGTCTCGTGAGTGAGAGCGGCATCCACAGCCGGGCCGACATTCAGAGGTTGCAGGCGGCTGGCGTGGCGGCGGTGCTGATCGGCGAAACGCTGATTCGCACCGCCGACATCGGGAAGAAGCTCGATGAGTTGCGCGGGACGCTGCCGGGAGATGCGTGATTCTGTCTTTCCGCTTGCGGCTTAGCGGGGATGAAGACCGCTAAGCCGCAAGCGGAAAGACATCTCCCTCAGACGCGCTTGATGACCACGGCGGTCAGATCATCCTGCTGAGGCGTCCCTCGGGCAAATTCGCGACATGCCTGGTAGATCACCTGAATCAACTCCGCCGCGGGCAAGGCATGATGTTTCTTCAAAAGAGCATGGACGTTCTCATTGCCGAATCGGTCCTCCCCTGGATTGGGCCACTCGACGAATCCATCGGTCACGAACAGCAGCAAATCGCCCGGCTCGAAGACGAAAGCGCGCGACAGCTCGTAGTCCCGCCCAGGCAGGATTCCCAGAGGCAATCCGCTTGTGGGCATCTCGCGCATCTCGCCCGTCGAGCGCGTGAAATGAAACACCGGCCCTTGCCCCGCCGAGATGTACGTAAAGCGATGCTCCGCCGGCTCGAGCAGACCGACGAACGCCGTCACGAAACGGTCGTCCGGCAGGTCCTCGTTGAGCAGATCGTTCACCAGGGCCAGAACACGTTCGAGGTTCTGCGTCAGCGATAGCGACGCCCGCAGCAGGGCCCGGCACTCCGACGCGATCAGAGCAGGGCCGACGCCGTGGCCGGTGACGTCGGCGATGGTCACCGCCAACGCGCCGCTGTTGAGTACCTGGAAATCGTAGAAGTCGCCGCCTGTCTCCTCGGCCGGCTGGTTCCAGCCCGCGATGTCGTAGTTCGCCACACGCGGCGGGAAACGCGGCAGGAGACGCTGCTGGATGTCGTGGGCGATGCGGAGGTCTTCCAGCAGTTTCTGCTTCTCCAGATGCTCCTCAAGGAACAACTGGCGCTGGAGAGCGACGCCGGCCTGGGCGCCCAGCGTGTGAATCAGCTCTTCGTCCCAGGCGTCGAACGCCCTCCCTCGCTTGTTCAGCAGCTGCAGAACGCCTATCGGCTTCCTGTCGTGTCCCAGCATCGGACACGTCAGGAGATTATGCGTCGTGAAACCGGTCTTGCGGTCCACGTCGCGATTGAAGCGCGGATCGGTATAGGCGTCGCCGACGTTGATGACGCTTCCGGAACGAAAGCACTCACCGGCGATGCCAAGACTACTCGGAATGCGCAGTCCCTGCTGTCCCGTGGCCAGCCGGCTGTACAACTCGTCGGTCTGGCGATCGTGCAGGAAGATGCTGATGCGCTCGCAATCGAGGACTTTCAACGTCGCCTGTTCGATGATCTGCAACAGACGGATCAGATCGCTGCCCGCGCCGAGTTGGCGTGAGATTTCGAGGATGGCCTGGAGGTCGGCCAGTTTGCGCGATTCCTCGACAATGACGGTGGGGCGAGGCGGAGTGCGGAGGTCGGCCATGACGGATCTCGAGGAATTCAAGGGCCGCTTGCGGCTTTGCATGGTACTGCAAAGCCGCAAGCGGCGAAAATCACGGTTGCTCTTCTTCACTCGATGTCGAGGGCGGCGCGATCGGAACAATCGGCGGGGCGTTCCGCGCTCGTTCGAGGTACGGAATGCCCTTCTCCATCCACGCCGGCTTCGCCGCAGCCTTGAGGTGATGGTCGAAGAACTCCTGCATGCGGACTGTGTAGTCCTTCTGGTTGGCGCGCTTGCGCAACCCATGAAGCTCGCCATTGTAGTTGAGCAGATAGACCTCCTTCTCGAGCCGGCGCAGGGCCATGTAGTATTCGATGCCCTGATACCAAGGCACCGCGTCGTCCTGATCGTTGTGCAGCATCATCAGCGGCGTCTCGACACGGTCGGCCATGAAGATCGGCGAGTTCTCCAGATAGCGCATCGGCACCTGCCAGAGCGTGCCGCCGATGCGGCTCTGCGATTGCTCGTACTGAAACTGCCGCGACAGGCCCGTCCCCCAGCGAATGCCGCCATACGCGCTGACCATGTTGGACACCGGCGCGCCGGCGACCGCCGCCTTGAACCGATTCGTCTGCGTAATCATGAACGCGATCTGATAGCCGCCCCAACTATGACCCTGAATGCCGATCGCCTTCTCGTCGAGGATGCCCATGTCGGCGACGGTCGAGATGGCCGGCAGCACGCACTTCATGGCGCTCTGGCCGGGACTGCCGACCGAGTAGGCGATGTCCGGCATCAGCACCAGATAGCCGTTGCTGGCATAGTGCGATGGATTGATCGAGGTGCCTGGACGCGGTGCGACGAACTGATGTAGGCGATTGGAAAGCCGTTCGTAGATGTAGACGACCATCGGGTACTTCTTGCCGCGCTCGAAGTTTTCCGGCTTGATGAGGACGCCTTGCAGCGGCTTGCCGTCGGAACTCCGGTAGTGGATCAACTCGGCCTGGCCCCAGAGAAGCTCCTTCTTCTGCGGATTGGCGTCGCTGATCTTCTTCATCTCCTTGAAAGACGAGTCGCTGACCATCAGATCGGGATATTCGTTGAACGTCGAGGCCGTCAGCAGATAGACCTCGGCGTCCTTCGCCTTCACCGGCGTCGAGAAAGAACGGCCAGCCATGATGAGACAACGCGGCGGGCCGTTCTTGACGTTGAGCCGATAGAAGCCCTCGTCGCGCGTGTGCAGGTTCTCGGCTGCCAGCAGCAGCGGTTTGTCGAGGTTGACGAAACGCTCGCGGGCGTCCAGCGCGAGATAGTGGAAGCGAAGGTCGCTCTTGCGGCCCAGCCCCTCCGTCAGGTTCTTCGCGCCGCTGCCATCGGGAGCGATCTGCCAGACGTCATGGCGGTCGTAGATCAGCACGGCCTCATCACTCGCCGTCCAGCCGGCGAGTCCATACGCGGATGCCTGCTGCGGAAGATCATGGTCCTCGTTGTGGAAGACGACGCCGAGTTTGCCGGTCAGATTGACGCTCTTGCCGCTCGACAGGATCAGACTCTGCCAGTCCTTGCCATCGAAGCTGAGAGCATACTTCCCTTCCGGCGACAGCAGCAGTCCGCCGGCCGGCTTTTTCCCCAACGGCGTTCGCGTCCCTTCGCGCGTGTTGACGATGAAGTAGTCGGCGAAGCCATTGACGCCCTCGCGTCCAACCAGCCGGCGATAGGGACGTTCGTCCTGGCCCAGAGCGACAAGCCCTTGCGCTCCGAGGGACACATCAGGGACATTCTCGTCCGCGAGTTGGAGATACTTCTTTTCCTTGATATGGAGGATGGCCCGGTAGATGCGGCTGCGTTCCGACTCGGCGCGTAGTTTCTGCATCGGCTGAATGTAATCGTCTTTCCAGTGCCACAGATCGAGATCGACCCGCTGTTCCGGTGGCGTCACGGGGACCGAGGTCGGCTCGGGCGGCGCGGGAGCGGCGCTGAGGAAGAGCTTGCTGCCGTCGCGTGAGAACGTCAGGCCGCCGCGATCGCTGAGGAGCCAGCCCTTCTTGAAGCCCGACATCTCAGCCGAGACCAGATCGACGGCCTTGCCGGCGTTGAGGAGCGGCGCGGGAGGCTGAAGCGCCGTCACCGTCACGAGGCTGGAGAAGCCGCCTAGCGGTGCCGGCGGCAGAGCGAAGCTGATCGCGTTCAACTTGCGTTCCCAGTACCCGACCTTGTAGTGCAGGGTCGCCGGCGCGGGCTTCTCCTCCTGCGCGGCGAAGAAGACGAGTTGCTCCTGTTTCTCGTCCCAGGTGAGGCGTTGATAGCGGCCCTTGCCCGCCATCAAGGCGACGGCGGGAGCGGCAACACCGGGGACAGCCAGGTAGACGCCGTTGTTCTCCTCCACCTTCGAGGAGACGGTGAAGACGAGGCCTCTGGCGTCCTTCGTAAGACTGTGCTCGACCACTTCCGGGAAAGTCCGTTCGCTGCCATCGACGAGGTTCCGCAGAAAGAGATCGTTGCCGGGGACTTTCGGTGCGGCGGGCGTTGTCGGGGCCGGTCGCGGCACTGCCGGCAGAGTCGTCGGCGGCTTGGGGTCTTTCGGAGGAGCGACAGCTTTCGGGACGCGCGTGTAGACCAGGAACGTGCTGTTCTCTTCCGGCAGGGTCCAGCCGCGCACGCCGTCGAGGCGAGTGGTCTTGCCGCTGTTCAGGTCGAGAATCACGATCCCTGCTTGTGGAATGTCCTTGTTGTCCTTGCGAGCTTTCTCGAGGTCCACCCTGGTAGGCGACACGGAGGCGATGAGCAGCCGGCTGTCCGCAGTGAAGGCAATGCGGGCATTGAAGGGAGTGACGGTCCGCAGGAGAGCTGGCCGTCCGGGGAGCGTGGCGGAACTGAAGACGGGAGTCGTATTGCCGCCGGTCGGCAGACGCCATTCCTGAGCGGTGCGAAGGTTGCGGACGACATATTCACCGTCGCCTTCCTGCGGCAAAATCGCGTGAGCGGCGAACTGTCCATTGCGCGACAGAGTCGGGGCCGCGAGAGAGCGCCAGGTGTCGGCGTCACTGTGCTTGAGGGGCCGTTTGGTCTGGGCGGCGGTGGAGGCGGTCAGGACGAGGAGCAACAACAAGGATCGAAGCGGCATGCGTCCCCCGAACCACAAGAATGAGTACAGCAGGAAGAGGAGCCGTCACGGCTGCCTGACACCAGCGCAACTATCGAGCGAATCAAGGATTGGGAATCGACGATTCACGGTAAGCGGGTGGCGGACCGCTGTCCAGAAAAAAGTCCGGGATGCTGGCCATAATGGGATCAGAGCAATTTCATCACCGACCCGGCTCGGCGTCTCGGAGTTGCTGACGACGTTCTTGCCAGACAGCGGGGTACCCCGAGCAACACATTCGCCGGTTTCAGGTCGCGGTGAACGATGCCTCTGGCATGGGCGGCAGCGATGGCATGGGCCACGGTCTCGGTCAGCCAGGCGGCTTCGCGCGGTGGCAGTGGCATGCCGTTAAGGCGCTCGGCGAGGCTGGCTCCGTTCACAAGTTCCAGCGAGAAATAGGGCTGTCCCTTGTGATTGCCGATCTCGTAAATCTGCACGATGTTCGGATGCTGAAGGCGAGCAACCGCCTCCGCTTCCCGTCGAAAGCGCTCCAACTCCTCGGCGCCCGCCTGAGAACCCGTGCGGATCATCTTCAGAGCGACGAGACGATTCAGGGCTACCTGGCGCGCCTTGTAGACGACGCCCATGCCGCCGCGGCCCAGTTCGCTGATGATCTCGTAGCCGGGAATCGAAGGCCAATCAGTGGAGAAATCCGGGACGTTCGCCCTCATCCCGATTGTCGTCTGGGCGCTATCGGATTGAGGAGGGCTGGTGACGCTGACCGTGGCGGAGAGATCGATTGGCGACGCTCCGCACTTCGGGCAGAGAAGAGTGTCCGCTCCCTCTGCCCGAGTCGAATCGGGAGAAT
>JBBRIK010000219.1:0-7342 GCA_038221045.1 Gemmatales bacterium | reverse complement strand
CCCAACGAACTCTACGTCTCCACCGTGGTCCCCCTGGAGAAGCAGAGACTCACAGAGGAAGAGTCTCACCGCCTGCTGGTGGAATTCGAGCGCGAGTTCCTCGGGCCGGCCGCCGCCGAGGTGGGGGTGGATACTGAGGTCGTCCATCACCAACGTACCCTGGAAAACGACCTGTCTCCCGAGGGAATTCGACTTCTCCGGACCTTCTCGGCGTCCGCAAACCGCGCCAGCCTGCAATCGAAGGATCACCGGCGCTGGAATGCTTTCCTCGTCCGCGTGCATCAAGACCAGTCACTCTTCGATCCGGCACTGCTTGATGAGTGGCTGCAACAGGAGGGCTGGCCAGAAGACACGCGCCGCCAACTCGTGGGACAGTACGAGGCGGCGCGGTCGCTCCTGTTGGCCTACGACGAGGAGGCTGAGAGGCGCTGATGCCCGGTAGGGAATTTAGGATTGGCCCGCCCGCCACCGGACGACACGGATAGTCCGAGGGCAGTGCCGGGAATCGTTGTCAGAGGGTCCCTCCGCCTGGGCGGTTTCGAGATTGTCCAGCCAGGAGGCCGGAGTGGCGTCGGCAGAGGGAGCCATGATCCCCTTGGGACGCACCGGGGACGCAAAACGCTCACAGGGTGTGTGTGGCGCACGCGCAATGCAACGAAAGAGTCTCGATTGTAGAGCGCAGGCCGGCCGCAGTACCAGACGAAGATAGGGGAAAATGAGCGACGATAGAGACTTCGTGGAAATAATCGGCGAAACGGATTCGGGCGCAGGGCCTCGACAGGGGCTGGCCTAGTACTACAGCGCTACCTGTAGCCGAATTCGCCAGAATTCGGGTCTCCTCTGTTCCCGAATTCTGGCGAATTCCTTACGTTCCGCACCCCAAAAACCAGCAGTTTTTTGAGGTTTTCAGAGGTTCGAGCACGATTGACAAGGGTATGTCGTAACTGACAAGCCTATGTCACTCTTACCCAGATAGCCAAAAAGCACAGGTCTGGGCAAGTTGGGCAACATTCAACCTTGTTTTTGGGGGTGCGGAACGTAAGGAATTCGGCTACGTTGCGGAGGTCGTAGCGCTGTAATGCTAGAGCGGAAACAGGCGCGCCTCGTCATACGCCGGGATCTCCGGCACCCCACGCGCCGACATCTCCTCGGCAAGCAAGCCGTGCGACTGAAGGATGGCCTTGACGCCAAGGTAGACCTGCGCGAGTGGCGGATCGGGGTACGAACAGGTTAGACGGGCCAGCCAGCCGAACCAGCGAAAACTGGCTCTCACAAGCTCCTCGGCATCGACGCGGCTGGCCAGGTCGTAACAACGCATGAAGCAGTCCAGGGCGTCGGCGTAGTACTCCACGTTGCCGTTGGAACTGACGTAGCCGATGTGGGCGATCCCGTCGATCAGGTTGAGATAGGCCCGCGCGTAAGCGCCGGTCGCGCCGCCACCCTCGGGCGTCGCCTCGAAGCGCATGCGTCCCTCCTTGCACAGCCGGCTCACCTGACCGTACGCCTTGCCCTCGCGGATTTGCAGCGACGCCCGCAAGAGCAGCGACACGCCCTCGTTCCAGCGGCTCTCGTAGGGCCGTTCCACGCCCCCCAGTTCGGTCGTTGGGATGCCCAGGTAGCGCGTTCTCAGATGGACGATGTGCAGGAAGGAACTCTCATCGAGCTGAGGGCCGAACGCCTTGGTGAGCCGTTCGATCGCCGCAGTCAACTCCGCGAGAGGGCGAGGAAACCGCGCCCCGAGTTGCTGCACGATGCCGAGGTAGAGGCGACAGTAAGCCGGCCCCTCCGTCGTGACGGCGTTCCACGCTGCCTCCAGCGCTCCGGTCAGGTCCCCTTGATCGCGCAGCCGCTTGGCCGTGTCGCTCCAGCAGTCGCCTGGGGGGAGCGGGACCGGCTTCGGCGGCTCCGGCGGGCGAAGCAGTTGCAAGAGTCTCGCGGCGACGTCAGGCCGTTTCTCGCTCTCCCACAACTGCGCCAGCGCCTCGGGAGAGAACTTCTTCTCCAACTCTTCAAAGCGCTTGCGAGCCACGGCCAGCGCGGGTCGCTTGCCGTCGCGCGGGTGCAGACAAACGAGGATCAGGGCCGTGAGAGCGTCAGCGTCGCGCCCGCAACGGTCGGGCAAGGACGACCGGACCGCCGCCTCGATCCGCGCGGGAATGCCGATCCGGCTGCGGAGGAGCCGGCCGAACTTCTCGCGCTTGCTCAGGGTCTCGGCGAAGAGAGCGCCGACCAGGGCATGATGCAGCGCGGCCCCGAGAGCATGCACAGGGTCGTTGGCGCGGCCGCCGAGAAGGGCCGGCGGCGCGGACCAGAGCCAGGCGTCTGCCTCCGCCCGCGCCCAGTCGGCCAGCACCGCCTCGCCGACCGGGGCCGGCAGCAGCCGCCAGGTGGGGATGCCGCCGGGCAGAAAGCGAACGAAGGCCGGACTGACGCGGACGTCCTGCACGCCCTTCTCGGCTAGCTCCTCCGCGGCCGTCAGCGCGAACCGTCCCAGACTCAGAATCTGCGGCAGGGCGGCCGGAAGATCGGACCCCCACTCCGCCAGTTTGGCCGACACCGGAGACAGCTTGCGCGACTCGTCGGGATACTCCAGCTCGATCCCGAACGGCCTCTCGATGAACCGCCTCGGCAGAAGCATCACGCGCGAGTTGACGGCGGTGAGGCGGTCGAGCCAGGCGCGGAGCTTCTTCCGTTCGGGCCGTCCCGGCGGCAGCCGCACCGTGACGAGGCCGTCCTCGTGCGTGTACAGGACACCCACCGGCAGAATGGTTTCCGTCATGCGTCACGTCCCTGGCCCTGACGAGGGCCGGCTACTCGATCGTCTCAGGGCTGCAAGCGTACCAGCAACATCGTCAACTGAGCCACCAGGACCGCCACTCCCCGGGAGTCGTTCGTCGCCCGCGCCCGGTTGAGCTGTGCCAGGACTTCCGACAACTCGCGCTGGCGGTCGGCTCGCAGCGTCGGCAGGCGGGCAGTCGCCTCGGCGATCAATTGCTCGATCGGGTTAGGGGCCTCCGGCGCTTTCGAGCCGCCTACCCCTGCCGCCGTCTGAGTGGCTTCCGGCCCGATGAGACCTGTTTCGACCAGTTCCGAGAGGGCGACGCGCTTCTTCTCGGTCATCGCGCCCTGGCCGCGATCCAGTTTGATCTCCTTCACCACGTTCTCGTTCAGGTGCAGCACTTCGCCGGAGAAGATGCCGTCGGCGTCAAGGGCGAACGTCACCTGGAACTGATGCGAGCCCTTGGGCTGCGGCTTCAGACCGTCGATGACGACCTCCCCCAGTTGAAAGTTCAGGCTCGCCTTGGGATTGTCGCCCTGGTAGACCGGCACGCAGATACTCGTCTGATTGTCCTGGGCCGTCGTGTAGCCCTTGCGAATGACTCGATGAGGGATGACGTGGTCCTTCGGGATCAGCGGATCGTAGACGTCGTCCTTCAGGCCGATGCCCAGGGTATGGCTGACGACGTCCTTGATGTGCGTGTCGGTCAGCACCTGATCCGGCACCTTGTCCTTGGGATCGAACTTCAGCTCGGCGTGGTCCTGGATCTCGGGGCCCATGCTCGGCTCGAAGTTCTGAGCCATGCGAGCCGCCCCCATGGCGACGATCTCGTCCGGATTGAGGTTCGCCTTGATCGGCTTGTGATACCGTTCCGCGAGGACGCTCGCCACCTGCGGGATGCGGCTCGAACCGCCTACCAGGATAAAGGCGTCGATGTCTTCCGGCGTCAGGTCGTGTCGGCTCGCGGCGCTGGCGATCGCCACATCGACCTCGACCATCGCTCGCTCCAGCAGCGGGGCGACGATCCGGTCGAAGTCCGCTGGCGTCATCGTGTAATTGATCTCTTCGACCTGCGGCGTGGGACTCTCCAGGAAGAACTCCTGCGGCTGCTTCTCGTTGCAGAGGTTGATCTTCACCTGCTCGGCCTTCAGGCGGAGCCGGCCGATGAGGCGCTCGTTGCGCGCGAAGTCCTGTCCGAACTGGGCCTTCATCTTGGCGAGGACCCAATCGACGATCTGCTGATCGATGTCGCCGCCGCCGAGGTGCGGATCGCCGCCGGTGCCGAGGACTTCGACCGTCTGCTCGTCCATGATGCGGACCACGGAGACGTCGAAGGTGCCGCCGCCGAAGTCGAAGACGACGAACGTCTGCGGTTCGCCGCTGTCGAGTCCGTAAGCGACCGCCGCTGCCGTCGGCTCGTTGATGATGAGGCGCGGGTTGAGTTTAGCGATCTTGGCGGCCTCGCGCGTCGCGTTCTTCTGCGGTTCCTTGAAGCGGGCCGGGACCGTGATGACGGCGTCGTGGATCGGCGCGCCGATCACCTTCTCGGCGCAAGCTTTTAGCTCCTTGAGGATGTGCGCGGAGATGACTTCCGGGTCGAGGTCGAGGTTGGCGGCATGGGCCATCGCCTTCTTGCCCCCGCTCTGCTCGCCCATCAGGCGTTTGACCTCGATGATGACGCGTGAGGGGTCCTTGGCGAGCTTCTCGCGCGCCGCCTTGCCGACGCTGACGCGCCCCTCCGGCGAGATGTAGACGACCGAGGGCGTCGTCGGCTCATTCTGGCGGTTGGGGATGACCTTGACTTCCTGCTTGTCGAAGTTGTAGGCGGCCACGACGGAGAACGTGGTTCCCAGATCGATGCCGATCACGCGATGATACTCAACCATCGACGGCTTCCTCTCTCAAGTGTGGCGGGGCCGCTTCGGTCCCGTCCTGGATAGTCGTGTCCTTCGCAGCGCCGGCGGAGAGACGATCGAGGTCGGCCACGCCCGGAAAGAGCGTGGGGTCAACCTCTTGCGGCAGGGAGGAGGCCTCCTCCGCGCTCGCGGCGGCAAACTCTTTCAGAAACGCGGCCAGCTCGGGGCTGATTCCCCGAGGCGCCCAGAATCGCAGCGACTCGGCCGACGGCGCGGCGGCGTCTCGTCCCAACTCCTCGACGAGCCAGTCTGAAATCAGGCTCGCCCGGTGTTTCGGGTCCAGCCAGCGGTCGTGCGGGCTGGGCTGGACCGTGAGCAGTTCGTTCTGCGGGTGAGTCTGGTCGTATTTCGCCCGCGCCCGCGGCATGCCGATTTCATCCTCGATCGCTTGGAGAGCGGTAATCTCGGCCTCTTCCTCGCCGAACTCCTGCTGGCTGCGGGCGCGGCGGCGGCGCATCAGTTCTTTCCGCTTGCGCTGGACGGCCGCCTTGATCTCCTCGGTGGACATCAAGGGCGAGACGCCGAGCCGGGCGTAGGCGTTGTAGAGGTCGAGCCGAACCAGCGTTTTCGAGCACGGCCGGACCCCCGCATGGCGGTTGGACAGGCTTGTCGTTCTCACAACTCCTCCCCCAGATCGTTGTCGAGTGTTGCGTACAGTTCGAGCAAGCGGGTATGTTTGACGGCCCGCGCGGCGGGCAGATGACGTTCGATTTCCCGCAAGGCGTCCGTGAGAGCGCTGCGAGCCTCGTCTTTCTTTCCCTGACGGCGCAGCCGATAGCCCGCCATAGTTCGGCAGAAGGCGAGGCAGTAGCCCAGTTCCAGTTTCTCCTCCTCGGTCGTTGCCCTGGCGCCGCTGAGAACCCGGTTCGCCTCGTCGTCGGAACCGGCGCGGATGAGCCGGACGGCCGCCGCCATCCGCTGGCGAAAGGCGAGCGAAGAGTAGGTCGTGAGGAACTCGGCGGCGCTGGAGGCCCGCGAGGTGCGCTGGGCGTCGGCGAGAACGTCGGCCTCGTCGAATCGTTCGAGTTTGAGAAGCAACAACGCACGCTGTCTCTGAATGCGCGGCTCGCTCGCCACGTCGGAATTCTCGCCTTGCAGGGCCGACAGCGCATCCTCGAATCGGCCTTGCTTGAGCAACTCTCCTGAGGTCACCAGGGCGACCGCCACGGACTCTTGAGCGCTGAGCGCTTCGATCTTTTGGCCCAGCACGTCGGCCTGCTGCGCGGAGGCGGGATGGGCCTCACGGCTCAGTTGCACGAGCCGGCGCGCGCGCTCGAGGTCGGAACCCGCCTGATACACGCCGTCCAGGGCTGCCCTCCAGGCACCGGCCTGGAGCGCGGTGGGACGGGCGAGGGGTTCACGCCGGCTGCCCAGCCGCGCGGCCGCTGTCTCGTAGTGGACGCGGGCCAGGTCGAGGAAGCCGAGTTCCGGCTGGCGTAACCGGGCAAACATCCCGGCGGCCGTGCCGAGCGCCTCCTCGTAAGCCGCCACTCCCAGATGGTCCTGCACGGCGCGGCGGGCGACGATGAGATAGGCCTGATCGACGTCCGCGCCGAGCCGCCGCAAGACGGGCCGATGAAGCTGGCGTTCGCAGCGCCCCAACGCGCGCTCGAACGCCTGCCGGGCTTCCTCCGGCCGATTGAGGGCGAGAAGACAGTGACCCTGCACGAAGACCAGAGGATAGGGCCGCTCCTCACCGCTCTCAGGGAGCGATTCGATGATCTCCAGAGCGGGCCGATGCACGCCTGTCAGATAGAGCCGGACGGCGTTCTGATCGCGCTGCGCCAGGATCTCCAGCCCCAGGACTTCCAGGTGCAGAGAACGGCCGCGAAACTGAGCCTCGCGCGCCAGACCCCGGGCCATGGCCCGGCCGGCCCAGTCGGCTGCGCTGTCGAATCGTCCGGCTGCCGCCAGCGTGCGCGCGAGTTCCTCATAGGCCTGCACGGACGTGGGGAATTCGTCGATCTCCTGTTCGAGCGCCGCCAGGCGTTCGTCCTGCGGACTGGCCGTCCCCGAATCGAAAGCCGATGCTTCACGCGAACGGCTCTCGCTGTCCGACTTCTTCTTCTCGGCGAGGATCTTGCGCAGCTCGTCGATGTCCGTCGCCACCTCGGGATCGCGAGCGCTGGGCGAGCGCTGGGCCAGGGCGAGCGTGGCGCGGGCGTCGTCGAAATACCCTCCCAGCAGCAGAAAACGAGTGGCCGCGAGCTGATGCTGGACGTTATGCGGGTCGAGGTTGCGGGCGCGGTCCATCAGGGCCAGACAGCGCTGGATCGCGTCGCCTCCTCCGCGATAGGCCTCGTAAGTCCGAAACGCCAACCGGGCCAGCAACTGTCCCGCCAGCGACTCGATGACCCGCGTCCGCTGCTCCTCCGTGAGAAAATTCTCGCGGGTCCCATCCAGGCCGAGGACGTTATCCACGAAGCCGGCAAAGAGCTTCATCGCGTAGGAGGGCGTTCCGCCCTGCTGCTTGAACACCGCATGCAGCACGCGCTCGTCGAAGAAGGGGGCGGCGGCGTCGAGGAACTCGAGGACTTCTTCGACGAGTTCCGGCCGCTGTCCGTTCGGCCGCCAGGTCATGCAGAGCAAGGCAAGGTCCGCGAGCGTCTCCGCGTAGAGCAACTGGAGGCCCTGTACCTCCGGGCCC
>JBBRIK010000218.1:0-7359 GCA_038221045.1 Gemmatales bacterium | reverse complement strand
CATCTTTCATCTGGATCGCGACGAACCGCTGCTGTCGTTGTTCTTCGCCGGGCGCGAGTGGATCGTCTGGACGCCGGAGGGCTATTACGCCTCGTCGGCCAACGGCGAACGTCTCATGGGCTGGCTGATCAATCTCGCTCCCAACAAACTGGCCAGCTACTTCCCGGCCTTGCGCTTCCACGCCTCGCTGTTCCAGCCCGACGCGATTCGCCGAACTCTTCGCGCCGGCAGCGTTCAGCGCGCGCTCGAACTCGTCGCCAAGGAGAAGAATCGGCCGGCCCAGACGACCGACCTGGCAAGCGTGCTGCCTCCCGAAGTCGCGATCACGTCGCCCGGCGAGGGGGAGATCAATCAAGCGAAGGTGCAGGTAAAGGCGACCGCTCGCAGTACGGGCAATCATCCGGTCACCGCCATGCGTTTGCTGGTCGATGGCAGGCCGTGGCAGGGCGTCAAGGGCACGCGGGCCTTCGATCCGCCGAAGCCCGGCGAGGTGGAGGCGTCCTGGGACGTGCAGCTGGAGCCGGGCCGCCATCAACTGGCTGTCCTGGCCGACAGCGCCGTCAGCCGTGGCCAGTCAGCTCCCGTCGAGGTGACACGGTCCGGGGCCGATGGCGATTTGCCGAACCTGTACGTTCTGGCCATGGGCATCTCGGCCTACTCGGGGAAGATGAAGCTCAACTATGCCGCCTCCGACGCCGACCTCATCGCGAAGACGTTCAAGGAGCGGACCAACGGTGTTTTCCGCAGCGTGCAGGTAAAGACGATCACGGATCGCGAGGCGACGAAGAAGGGTATCATCGACGGCCTGGTCTGGCTGGCCACCGTAATGACGGCTCGCGACGTGGCCATCGTCTCATTTTCCGGTCACGGCACGCGCGATCCGGACGGCAATTTCTATCTGGTCCCGGTCGATGTGAATCCGCGCAATCCGCGAACACTCGTGTCGGGAGACCTGTTCAAGGAGGCGCTCGCGAACTTGCCGGGCAAGGTGGTCTGCCTGCTGGATGCGTGCCATTCCGGCGCGGTGGCCGACGAGGAAGGCGTGAAGCAGGCGCAAGCGGACGACCTCGTTCGCGAGTTGGTCAACGATGAATACGGCGTGATTGTGATGTGTTCGTCGCTGGGCAGCGAGTATTCGCTGGAAAGTTCGGAGACCAAGGCGGGGTTCTTCACGCTGGGGATCGTCGAGGGGCTGACGGGCAAGGCCGATTTCAACGGCGATTCGGTGGTGTACATCCATGAGTTGGATTACTATGCCTCCCAGCGCGTGAAGCAACTGTCCGGCGGCCTTCAGAACCCGACGACGGGCAAGCCCCCGGGAATTCGCTCATTTCCTCTCTCACGTCCGTGAACGGCGATTGGAAGAAGAAGCCGAGCGGTTTTCGCCGCTCGGCTTCTTCTTCTTTGGCGACTCCGCGCGGGTTGCGTTTGACACGTCGCGTTTTTTATCCCATGTTTGCTCCAGAGCAGAGACCTTCTGTTGCAGTCCGTCCGAGTAGTGACCCCCCCCTGGGTCCTTCCTGCAACAAGCATCTTCTATTCGCGTGGAGTTGATGCCAGGCGCTGTTCGCCCCGCGCGCCGAACCTGATTCGCATGAGGATGGGATCGTTATGTTGTCTACCGAACTCGGAGCCTGTGAGTGGTTCGTCTGGGACCTTCGCCGCAGCAGTCTGATCGAGCGCGGTCAACTCGATCAGGTTATCGGCGAATTTCTCAGCAAACACCCAGGAGCGGAACCTCCCGCGCTCGCCGATTTTCTCATCGCCCAGAATATCCTGACGGCGTTCCAGGCCGAACGTCTGCTTCAGGGCAAGACCCAGGGCTTCGTCCTCGGGCCGTTCACCCTGATGGACGCCCTTGGGGCCGGGTCGATGGGCACCGTCTACAAGGCCCAGTCCAAGACCGACAACAAGTGGTACGCCGTCAAGGTGCTGCCGCGCCGTAGCATGTGGAACGTCCGCATCGCTCGCCGCAAGGTTCGCGCCTTCGAGCAGTGCCGGCATCCGTCCGTCGTACCCTTCGTGGACGTCGGTACCTCCGGCGGCATGCACTATCTGGCCTGGCCGCTCGTCGAGGGCGAGACGCTCGAAAAAGTCGTGGAACGCGAGGGGAAGCTCAGTCCCGAGCGGGCGGCGCTCTACGGCATGCAAGCCGCCGAGGGACTCGATCAGGCCCATCAGCAAGAACTGTTTCACGGCCTGCTGAAACCGTCGAACTTGATGGTCAGCCCTGAGAATCAGGTGAAAATCCTGGATTTCGGCATCGGCTGTCTCCTGGCTGAGACCGAAGGGGAGTCGCTCGTCGATACGATGTCCACGGCCAATTCGGTCAACAGCGGCCTCGACTGTGCGAGTCCTGAAAGCATCATGGACCCGACCAACCTCACGCCGGTCGGCGATCAGTACAGTCTCGGCTGCATTCTCTATTACTGCCTGACGGGCCGTTATCCGTTCCCGGACGGCACGGCCGTCGAGAAGATGATGTGCCATCAGCACAAAACGCCCGACGCGCTGGCCGAGTTGGAACCGGACCTGCCGGAAGGACTCGTCGAGGTGGTCGAGAAATTGATGTCGAAATCGTCTCAGGACCGCTATCCGACGACAGGAGACGTGGTCGAGGCATTACGGCCCTTCGTGGCCGAGACGCCGACGCGCCGTCCGATGCCGGGTACGGCGAAAGCGGTGGCGCCGTCGTCGCGGATGCCTTCCAGCACTCCGTTGCCGGGACCGAGTCGTCCTTCCTCGCCACCCGCTCCCGTGCCGCCGCGAACAGGGAACCCTCAGGGAATCCCCGACGTCAACGCTCGTCTGGCGAGCCTGCGTCCGAACCGGCCAGGTCCGGCGGCAGCGGCATCGCCTCCGCCGCGACACGAACCCGCTCCGCAACAGCAGCCCGCGCCCGCTCACGCGCCGCGCAGTTGGGATCAGAAGCTCGGTCCCATCGGCATCGCCCTGATTGCGATCATCGCCGGGGCCGCCGCCTGGCTGGTCAGTTCGTTTATTGGGAAGTGATTCTTACCTGCCAGTTGCCAGTTGCCAGTTGTGAAGAGGCGGTATCTCTTCACAACTGGCAACTGGCAATTACAGCCATATGACGGGATCGCGTTCGAGACGGCTCGCCCACACCTCCAATTCCGGCCACGTTTGTCGCAGTTTCTCCGCAAGTTCCTCCATCGCGAATCGCTCCGTTGCATAGTGTCCCGGTAGACACAGCGCAAGGTTCTGACTGCGCGCGGCGAGATAATCGTGAAAGCGCATCTCGCCGGTAAGGAAGACGTCAGTCCCCGCGCGCACCGCATCCGGCATCAGTTCACCACCCGCTCCGCAGACAATCGCGACACGCTGCACCATTCGCTCCGGATCGCCGATTAGCTGCAATCCTCCCGGCTTCAGCAGCTGTTTGACCCGCTGCGCCAGTTCCGTCAACGGCATTGGTGCCGGCAAGGAGCCGACGCGGCCAGTGCCGGCCGACGAACCGGGACGCAGCGGATAGACGTCGCACGCCGGCTCCTCATACGAATGCGCCTGACGCATCGCGCGAATCACGCTCTCGACCGCTGGCTCGGGACAGACGCACTCCAGCCGCCACTCGCTCACTTCCTCCCGCCGACCCTTCTGTCCCACCGCCGGGTTCGTTGATGCGGAGCCGAAGAAGGTGCCGGTGCCTGCGAGCCGAAAGCTGCATTCGCGGTACTGTCCGATCTGGCCTGCACCGGCGGCAAACATGGCGTCCGACACCTTGCCGAGATCGGCTTCCGGCACGAAGACGACGACCTTGCACTGGCGCGGTCCCTCGCGCTGTCTCAGAGGCCTCACGCTCTCCAGGCCCAAGCGACGGGCCACCGTTTCATTGATGCCGTCGCCCGCGTCATCGAAGGCCGTGTGGGCGCTATAGACGGCGACGCCGGCCCGAATCAGGTCGAGAAGCATCGTTCCCTCGACGTTGTCGGCGGTCAGACGCTTGACGGCCTTGAAGAGGATGGGATGATGCGTGACGATCAGCTGCACGCCGGAGTCGACGGCCTCAGTCGCTGACTCCGGCGTCACGGTCAGACAGGTCATCAGACGTTGTACGGGAGTCGAACGATCGCCGAGCAGCAGGCCGACGTTGTCCCAGTCGGCGGCCAGCGGCAGCGGGGCCAACCGCATCAACTCCTCGACCACAGCGGCGACGGTCAGCATGGCGAGTCTCCTTTGCGGACCATTCTACCGCCCTCGATCAGGGCGTGCAGTTTCTCCTGGGCTTTCCGGTCCCGGCTCACCTCGAATAAGCTGACTCGTGACAAAGGCCCTCTTGGATCGAGACTGAGGAACCGATCATGGATCAACTCTGGGCGCCCTGGCGGCTGTCGTACGTCTCGGTGAGCAAGCCGGGGAGTGAACCGGGTTGCTTCGTCTGCCGTGGCCTCTCCGAGACGGACGACCGCGCCAACTTGATCGTGCAGCGGACGCCGTTGAGCGTCGCGATCCTCAATCGCTTCCCGTACAGCAACGGGCATTTGCTCGTCTGTCCCCAGGCGCACAAGGCCCGTCTCGACGAACTGACCGCCGAGGAGCTGCTCGACGGCATGGAGACGTTGCGGCGTCTGGTCGGCGTACTCGAAGGATTGATGCAGCCGCACGGCTTCAATATCGGCGTCAACCTGGGCGCGGCGGCGGGAGCGGGTGTGCCGGGACATCTGCACTGGCACCTCGTCCCGCGCTGGAATGGCGATACCAACTTCATGCCCGTCCTCAACGACACGCGCATCATCGTCCAGTCGCTGGAGACATTGCACGGGCTGCTAACCGAACGCCTGGGGAACAAGTAGAAAGCCCCCGCTTGCGGCTTTGCAAAAGACCGCTAAGCCGCAAGCGGCAGGAAGCGAGGCACCCTCTTCATGCCCGAAAAGGACGAACTCTGGACCGACCCATCCGACTGGTGTCAGCGCGAGGAATCCGTCCTCGCGCCCTACGCCATGCGGACGCTACAGAGCCGGGGACGGCGTTACCCCGAGGCCGCCCATCCGTTCCGCACTCCCTATCAGCGCGACCGCGATCGCATCGTCCACGCGACCGCCTTTCGCCGTCTCATGGGCAAGACCCAGGTCCTCGTCGCCCAGACCGACGACCACCATCGAACCCGGCTGACGCACACGCTCGAAGTCACCATGATCAGCAGGACCATCGCCCGGAGGCTGTGCCTCAACGAGGACCTGACCGAGGCCATCGCCCTGTCGCACGATCTCGGCCATCCGCCCTTCGGCCACGCCGGCGAACACGCCCTCGACGAATGCATGAAGGACCACGACGGCTTTGAACATAATCGCCACGGCCTGCGCCTCGTCGAGACGCTGGAATATCGCTACCCCGACTTTCCCGGTTTGAACGTGTCGTGGGAGGTCCTCGAAGCGATGGCCTACCACAGTAAAAGGCCCGAGACGCTGGAGGTGAAAGAGTTTCTGCGGCCGGGACATCCCTTTCTCGAAGCCCAGGTCGTCGATGCCGCCGACAGCCTCGCCTACAACGCGCACGACGTCGATGACGCCCTCGCTCTTGGCCTCATCGTGTTCGACGATCTCGTGGACGTCGAGTTCTGGCAGCGCGCGCTGGAGCGAGTTCGCCAGCGCCATCGCGACGTCGGACCCGAGCAACTTCGGCCGACCGTCCTGCGCATGCTCATGGACTGGCAGGTGACCGATCTGCTCGAAAGCACGCTGGCCAATCTTCGGCAGCATCGAATCCGCAGCCTCGACGACGTCCGCACTGCTTCCGAGTCGCTCGTGGGCCAGAGCGACGAGGTGGCCCGGCTCAAATCAGGATTGGAAGAGTTCCTGCATCGCCGGGTCTACCAGCATCATCGTGTCCAGCGAATGGCGGTCAAGGGAGGCCGATTGCTGGGCGAAATGTTCGGGGAGTTTTGCCGCTCGCCGCAGTTATTGCCGGCGCGCTACGCGCGCCGCGCCTTCGGGGGCGAGACGCCCCGAACCGTCTGCGATTACCTCGCCGGCATGACGGACCGCTTCGCTCAGGAAGAGCACCTCAGGCTGTTCCACCCCTTCACCAGCGTGTAAGATGATTTCCTAGCTGTTCTCCCACTTTCATCCGTCCCGGATTTATTCGCGGAGAGAGCAGCGCGGCAGGGTCAGGATCGAATCATTCCCCAAGCGCGAATCGCTCGTTTCCTCATCGATCCGTCCGGACGGCCCGCTGATTCATTTACCCCCCTGAGTCCGGATTCGCGGTCGGGATTTCCCCTTATTCCTTTCCCGAGTCCGGAGGAGGTGTTGCCTTGTCCAGCTCCTCGCGTTTGAATCATTTCGTCGCCTGGATCATGCAGGCATTCGCGGGCCAACGGTCCTCGAGTACGATAGTGCTGTGGCTGCTGCGCTTCGTCTTCGGCACCATCATCATCGGCATGGCCTGGGTCTCGTTCGACCACTTCGACAACCCTCCCAAGGACCAGCCGGAGACGGCCACCGGCATCTGGGCGTTCGCCATCATTCTGGCGCTCGGTTTTCTTGTCGTTGTGACCGACGTCCTGATTCGCGACAAGCAGATCACGACAATATCGGCCGTTTATTTCGGGACGCTGATGGGTTTGTTGCTGGGGACTCTGCTGAGCGTGGCGGTCGAGCCGTTTGTGCCGACGGACTGGCTCGGCAAGAAGGTCGAGCCGGTCGAGGTGAGGACGCAACGGTCGGGTCCGGACGGAGTGGTGAGGCCGGAGGTCGATGTCATTATGATGCCCTCGACGGAAAAATCGGAACGGGTTCGGGGGCTGCGGCTGCTCATCACGATCATCTGCTGCTACTTATCGATATCCGTGTTACTTCAGACAAAGGACGAATTTCGCTTCATCATTCCCTATGTGGAATTCTCGAAACAGGTCAAGGGAGGAAAGCCCCTGGTCCTGGATACGAGTGTCATCATCGATGGGCGAATAGCCGATGTTTGCGATACGCGGTTCATCGACACCAAGCTAATCGTGCCGCGTTTCGTACTCCAGGAGTTGCAAGCGGTCGCCGACAGTTCCGACAAGCTCAAGCGCAACCGAGGCCGGCGGGGACTCGACATGCTCAAACGCATGCAGAACAACCCCAAGATCGACCTGCAAATGCACGAGGCCAATCTGCCCGAGTTGCGCGATGTGGCCAAGGTCGATGAGCGGCTGGTGATCTTCGCCAAGGCCCTTGGCGCGCGTGTGGTCACGAATGACTACAACCTCAACAAGATCGCTCAGCTTCAGGGCGTCGAGGTGATCAATCTCAACGAGTTGGCCAACGCCTTGAAGTCGGTGGCGTTGCCCGGCGAAACGATGCTGGTGCGTTTGGTCAAGGCGGGCGATCAGATTGGCCAGGGCATCGGCTATCTGGAAGA
>JBBRIK010000217.1:0-7362 GCA_038221045.1 Gemmatales bacterium | reverse complement strand
GCAGTTTGAAGTTATGGCGAATAGTGGACATTGCATGGCGCTCACTTGAAATCGCTCTTTGTTGCAATGTTGTGAAATCCATAAGCCCAAGGGATGATAGCATTTGCGACGTTCCGCCTTCCTGAGTGTACTTATTTAAGGGCTAGATGACCGTTTCATAAGTTTGTCGCCAGTATCTGGACAGACGGATAGCGAAGCGTGACAATGAGCCTTCGGACACCATCGTTGTTGTTTTCGCCGCACGGAGGCCGCTCATGCCGCGTCCCTTTGGCTCTACTCTGCAACTCTCCGACGAACGCCGGCAACAACTTCAGGCGCTGGTCCGCGCACGCTCCACCCCGCAAGCGCTAGTCTTTCGCTGCCGCCTCGTGCTGCGGGGTGCGGACGCGGATCAGCCCACCAATCAGCAAATCGCCGCCGAACTGGACTGTGACCGCCCTACGGTCGGCCTGTGGCGGGAACGCTTTGCCGCCACAGGCCTGCCAGGCTTGCAAGAGGCTCCCCGCTCCGAACGACCCCGGAGCTTTTCCCCCCGACGCACGCCTGCAGGTGGTCAACCTCGCCAGCAGTAAGACCGAGGATCACGACCAGCCCGCCACCCGCTGGAGCCTGAGCGACCTGGCAGCCGACATCCTCAACGACGCCCACGCGAAGGCCATCAGCCGCGCCACCATCTGGCGTATCCTGGACGAAGCCGACCTCAAGCCACACCAAAGCGTTTACTGGCTCAACAGCCACGATCCACCGTTCGACGCCAAGGCCCGCGAAATCTGCCAGTTGTACGTCAATGCTCCTCGGCTGTATCAGCAAGGGCGGCTGCGGATTTGCTGCGCCGAGAAGACCGGCATGCAGATCCTCGGACGCAAGTATCCCACGCAGCCCGCCGCACCAGGCAAGCCGGAGAAGCGGGAGTTCGAGTACATCCGCTACGCGACACGGGCCTTAATCACCTCGTTCTGTGTGCCCACCGGAGAGGTCGTCTGGGATCGGGGGCTGACGCAAACCAGTGAGGACTTCGGCAGACACATCGGGCACGTCGCCACGCATTTCCGGCAGTTCGAGCGCTTCGACTGGGTGGTGGACAACTTGAATACCCACTGGAGCCTGGAGGTGTGCGAATACATCGCCGCCTTGAGCGACGTGCCGTTTGAACCCAAACGCCTGCGGACGGGCACGGAGCGGCGTGCCTTCTTGACCGATCCGGAACACAAGCATGTGTTTCACTTCACGCCGACGCATGGCTCATGGCTCAATCAGGTGGAGTTATGGTTCAGTGTGTTGTCGCGACGCTTCCTGAAACGTGGCGACTTCGCGGGCCCGGAGGACTTTGAACAACGCCTGCAGCGGTTTCTGCAGGAGTACAATGCACGCCATGCTCACCCGTATCGTTGGACCTACACGGGTCAGCCACTGGTGCGCGGCACACCGTTCAGTCAGACGCGCCGACAGCAGCGTCACGGTCGCACCTGGGTGGCCAGCCGGCCCCAAGTCTGGGAACGGCTGCTCTACCCGCCTCGACCCTACAAGCGCAAGACGCCTCAACTGGCAACGAACTTATGAAACGGTCATCTAGCGGTTTCTCCGCCACCACCAATGGCGAGGTCACGAACACGCAGAAAAGCACGGATAGAATTGATGTGATTCGCTTCATTTTGGGAGACCCGCCACGGAGGGACGGTGGTACTCAATCAATTCCTGCCAAATTAAACCGATTCGACCTGCCCTTCACTCCGACCTTGCCTCCAGCAACGGTCGCTTCATGATCAGCACAACCGAACCGTATACCGTCCCTTCCAGGTCGTGGAGTGCGTGTTCGATGTCTTCCATCTTGCCCAGTTTGCTCGCCCATCGACCAGTGTCCAGTTGTCGGGCCGCGTGCTTGGGAATGCCCTGCTCGTTGGCGAACACGGCGATCTTTTGAAAACCCAGTTCCGACTCTTCGCCCGTACACACAACGTAGCCCAGGGTCGCGAATGCCTCGCGGAATGCTTCCAGAGTGACCTCGCACGGCACGCTATCCGGCCAGTAGGTCTTGTCGAGTCCGACCGGCCACCACCAATCCGTAGTTACGCTGACGGCCCAGGCAATGCAGTTGTAGCGGTCATCGGGAGGGCTGCTCACGCTCCAGTCCGCACCCTGCAATCGGGGAAATGCCAGCTCGATTCCTTCTACCATTGGTAGCCGTTCGCCCTCCCCCAGCGCAACCACGCTTCACTCATCTTGGCGATGTTTCCGCCCTCGCCCGGCGGCACAGGGTCAGCGCCGGTGATCTCGGGCAGGGCCCAGACCCAGAGCCGCGGCCGCTCCTCCAGGTCGCGCAACATTAGCGGCACGACCGCCTCTCCCAGGTGGATGATCTCCTGGAAAGCCGCATTTTGCACGATGTCCGTGTAGGACGAGAGGTAACCTGACTCGGCCGTCCAGACAGCTTCCAGTCGCCGGAAACGCTCCACGATCGTCTCAGGAGAGGCCGCCGGCGTTTGTGTTTTCGGGACCGAGTTCATGATTCCGACTCCGTCAAGGTTCGGCGAGTGTTGCTTGAGCGATACTGTTCCTCGATTTTATTCCCTTTCTCCTCCGTGTGAGTGCGTCTGCTCCGTTGGCTCGTCATCCGACGGTTCCCCGCATTCGACCGCGTCGCGCATCGCTTCGGGACAACTTGCCCACGTCGCCTGGTAGGTGGCTTCCAGGGGGACAGGAACGTAACTGTCCACGTTCAGGTACGCCGGCATGTCCGGCAACACATCGCCGAGTCCGACCGGCTCGACATACGCCACTTCCATGAAGTCGGCCACATAGGCGGCCAACGTCAGTGGCTTATCGGGCGGCAACTCGAACGGCTGGTCCTCGAGCGCGTCCCAGATCGCCTTGTGGATCCCCTGCGGGTCGCGGACGGACGGCGGGAATAGATCGACGATCAGAACATGGACTCCTTGCTTCAAGAAATCGATAGTCTTCTCGACGAATGACCGCAAAGCCGACTGGCTGCTCTTGTTGCCCGGCGAAACGAGTTCGATGACGCAGACCACCCGGCCGAGTGGATGGCGGATGGTAATGCGGTTGCCGCGCTTGGCAGAAATTGCCTCCTGGGCGCGAATAACGTGCAGCGTCTTCGGCGGAGTAGCCGTGATGACGTTTCCACCCGTAGGTTCGACAGGACGATTGCGCTTTGACCTTCCTTGCAGCGCAATCACATCCGGTACGACTCCTCCCGCGTGCTGTTCCACCAGAGCGGAAAACCCTTTCGGTAACAGACCGTTGTTCAGAGTGTTGCTGATAGTGATTGTCCACGCTTGGTGGAAGTGATGGAACAGGTTCGCATCGACCCGAGTCCAATCGTGAATTGGCATGACCCGTACTCCTCCGAGGGCTGGCGAACTGAGGAATCGCCAATCGAGTTTATCCGGGAGCAACTCCCAACTCCGATTATACCTCCAGTCCCTTGAGCGTACCTGTGCTGGAACCGAACCGATCTGCCTCGATCCCCAACCGCTGCAACATACTCACATAGAGGTTGCACAACGGCGGCGGTTTGTTCGGGTCGAACGCCAGGTGTCGGCCGTGCTTGAAACCGCCGCCGGCCAGAATGATCGGCAGGTTCTTGACGCCGTGGGTGCCGGCGTTTCCCAGGTTGCTGCTGAAGAACAAAGTGGTCCGGTCGAGCAAACTCGCTCCCTCTTCCTTCGTCTGCTTCAGCCGCGCCAGCAGATCGCGGAAGGTCTTCATCTTTTCTAGTTCGACCGCTTTGAGCTGAGCGATCTTGGACGGATCCTGGCCGTGGTGCGACAGGTCGTGATGGCCCAGCGTCACGCCGGGGACCGGGGGCACGCCGCTCGTGCCGAGCAGGAGCAGCGTGATGAGCCGGGTCGAGTCCGTCTGCAGGGCCAGGTGGACGAGATCGAACATGAGCCGGGCCTTGCCGACGACATCGCTTGGGGTGTTGTTGTTCTGGGGCGGTTTCGCTTCGACCCTGGGCTTCGGCTTCTTCGACCATTCCTCGGCCCTGGCCAGCCGCTGCTCCAACTCGCGGACACTGGTGAAATACTCGTCGATCTTGTCGCGGTCGTTGGAACTGAGGGCCGGCTGAATCTTCTTCGCCTGATCGCGAACCGAGTCGAGGATGCTTCGGCCATCCCGCAAACGCCTGGCCTGGGCCTCGACCTCGTCGGGACGGCCTTCGAGGAACAACCGGGCAAAGACGCTGGACGGAAACGAATCGGACGGAACGATAGCGCCGCTGCGGGTCCACGACAGACTGAAGCCCTCGCAGGACAGGGCCAGGCTGGGGAAGCGGGTCTCGCCGCCGATGTGATCGGCCGCAAGCTGATCCAGCGAGATACTATTGCGAAAGCCGCTCCTGAGTTCTGGATGGGGAGCGGCGGTCAGAAAACTGAAGAGGGAATCGTGAGAGGCACCCACCTCCGGATGTGACAGTCCGGAGATGACGGTGAAGTCGTCCCGAAAATCCTTGAGGACCTCCAGGTAAGGCGAGAAGGTGTAGTCCTTGCCGGCTTTCTCGGGGAAGAAATACGGAGGATGCAGGCCGAGCGGCGTGCAGATGCAGACCATGCGCCGCGGAGGCTTGGCGGCAGCAGCGCCGAGCGCTCGAGAGGGAACCAGGGAGTCGAGCCAGGGCAGTGCCAGGGTCACGCCTGCCGCCCGGAGAAATCGCCGTCGAGATAGCTTCATGGACATATCCTCGTCGTGGGGTTCCGTATATACGGCGAGCCGAGCCGGACGGTCTTCGGTAGGTCCGGCGAGCCGAGCCGGACTCTTCTACCGGTGCCGCTCGGCTCGCGGCACCTACTTGCTCTGAAACAGCTTGCTCTGCACGATCTCATGGACGAGCGTTCGCAACCCGTAGTTCTTGTCGCGGACCTTGCGGACAATGGCTTCGATCTCAGGACGATCGCTCATCTGAGGCGGCGCGCCGGTGGCGTAGGTCACCAGCTTTTCGGTCAGGGCGCGGGCAAGTTGATCCTTGTCCTTCAGAAGCAGTTGCTTGAACTCATCGATGTTGCGAAACTTCTGTCCGTCCGGCATCATGTCGGCGGGATCCACCTTCGGCCCCTTATGGTACGCCATCCGCCGCCCGTCCACCATCACCACTTCCCCTCTGCCGCTGCTGCGGTAGTTGTCGCGCCAACCGCCGATGACGTCAAAGCTCTCCAGCGCGAATCCCGGCGGATCGATCTTGACGTGGCAGGAGGCACAGGAGGCGACCTGCCGGTGCTTGGCGAGTTGTTCGCGGATCGTCGTGGCGCCGCGAATGTCCGGCTCGATGGCCGGAACGTCAGCGGGTGGCCGGGGAGGAGGCGTACCCAGGATGCGCTCCAGCACCCACACTCCACGGGTGATTGGCGAGGTATAGGTCCCATTGGCCGTCACCTTCAACACGCTCGCCATTGTCAAGACTCCTCCTCGATGGCTTTCCGGAGGCAACGACACCTTGCGAAACGTCCAGCCGTCAATACCGGGGATGCCGTAGTGCTTCGCCAGCCGGCCATTAAGCATCGTGAAATCCGAAGCCACGAAATTTGTCAGGCTCAGGTCGTTTTTCAGCACCTCGTCGAAGAACAGGTGCGTCTCCCTGAGCATCGACACCTTGAGCATGTGGTCGAATTCCGGGTAGAGAATGTGACTGGGTTCCGTGAGGTCGATGTCGCGCAGCCCGAGCCACTGATCGACGAAGTTCTCGGTGAAGGCCGCCGCCTTCGGGTGCTTGAGCATGCGTTCGACCTGCTTGCGGAGAGTCTCCGCCTGCCCCAGTTTTCGCTCCTCGGCGAGGGTGAGCAACTCCTCATCGGGCATCGTACTCCACAGGAAGTAGGACAGCCGGCTGGCGAGCGCGAAATCGTCGAGGGTAGGTCCGGCGAGCCGAGCCGGACGGTCTTCGGTAGGTCCGGCGAGCCGAGCCGGACGGTCTTCGGTAGGTCCGGCGAGCCGAGCCGGACTCTTCTCCAGTGCCGCTCGGCTCGCGGCACCTATTTTCTCCTGGAGAAACAGGAAGTCCGGCGACACCAGCACGGCCGTGAGACCGACGCGCACGGCCTGCTCGAATGAGCGCTTCTCAGCGAGTTTGGCCTTGATGAGAGCGACGAACGGCTTGAGATCGTCGTCCGTCACCGTCCGCCGAAAAGCGCGGCGCATGAAACCGCGGAGGATGCGATCGGCGTCGGCCAAGGGGTCTTTCGAGACGACCTCCACGCGGTTGGGGAGGTTGTTACGCGGCGCGACCGCCTGGGGCAACTCTCCGAAGATTCGGCGATGGCTGGGCGGCGGCCAGGTGTCGTGCAGCGGCCCTTCCACCTCGACCCACTGCACCGCCAGGCCCGCTCCCTTGTACTGATCCGCCCCCACCTTATCGACGGACTGCGCGTTTGCCAGCCCATAGGGCTGAATCCGAATAGTGTTTCTCGCCTCCAGATAATCGACGAACTCGACGATGGCTGGCTTGTCGGCGGGCGCGTCGAAGTAGCCGACGAGGTGAGGTTTCCCTGTCATCAGCATGAGGCCGGCGTCAACGCGATAGGTGACAGGTTTGCCGCCACTTTGATAACCGGAGCCGGAGATGCGGAATCGATATTTCCCGCGATCCGGCGGATAGAACTCGTGCAGTGAGACCGCTTGCCAAGGAGACGAGCTGAAGAGCACCACGGTGTCGTCCAGATGGCGAAAGACGCGCTCCGTGGTGTGCTTGACCTGATGCTGATCTTTCAGGCGATAGCGTTTCTTGATCGTCGCCGGCCTGGGACCGTTGGCGATGGCCGCGTTCAGGGCCGTGTCGGCCGCTTCCAGGTAGCGATCCATCAAGAACGAGGAGACATGCTGCGCGTCGCCGATGTTGTCGAAACCGTGCGCCGAGCTGTCCACGGGCAGCAACTCTTTCAGATCGATCTCCACACCCAACAGGTCGTGTACCGTGTTCTCGTATTCGACCCGGTTGAGGCGGCGCAGGACGACCCGCCCCTCGGCCGCTCGTTGAGCTTCCACCTTCCCGCGAATCCAGTCGGCCAGTACCTGCACCTCTTTCTCCGGCGGACGCGGCTTCGCCTTCGGTGGCATCTCGCGCGCCTCGACCCGCTTCAAGACCGCCAGCCACCGTTCCCGGCCGGCTTGGCCGGCAAAGTCCGCCGAGAGCCGATCGAGGCGGAGGTCTCCCTTGGGCTTCTCTCCTGCGTGACATTCCAGGCAGTGTCGGACGAGAAACGGGCGGATCTGCTCGTCGAATTGCTTACTTTCCGCCCCCTTTCCGTTGACAGCGTCCTTCGGGGCCACGAGCGCGATCACGGCACAAACCCAGGCCAGGCTCGTCGCCGCGGCACGACCGCGAGTGACAATCTCGCGCGCCTTGCCGCGATG
>JBBRIK010000216.1:0-7364 GCA_038221045.1 Gemmatales bacterium | reverse complement strand
CCGGAAAACTCGACCGCACTCTGACGCTGCCCGCGCAGGCGTTCGTGAATGAGTTGCCGGTTCCGCCGCGCATCGGACCGCGCGGTCTCGTCGATCCACTGCCGCCGCGAAAGCGTCCCGGCATCCGCGATTGATCTTTCTCCGATCGTCACATCCCGCTAGAAGCGCTCCCTGTCCGGCCTTGCAGCCGGACAGGGAGGTAGTGCGCATGTCCTCATCGGTCGCCGGTCCATCTCCGTCTTCGCCAATCCGCCGCTTCGAGTGGTGTTGCCTGCTGCTCGCGGCCCTGCTCTCCTCCGCCTGGTGCGTGACGGCGGGCCGTGAACTGTCGGCCACATTCGACGAGCCGACCTACTTGCAGGAAGGACTCGCGCGCTGGCGCACCGGCAGCATGGCGGGGCTGCTGAAACTGGGTACGATGCCGTTGCCCGTCGATGTTCAGACCTTGCCGCTGTTCGCCTGGGAACGCTGGCACGGGACGCCGATCAACCTCGACACGGACTTCGATCGTGTATTGCCCTGGGCGCGGGCCTGTTCCCTCCTCTTCTGGTGGCTCCTTCTCATCTATGTCTGGCTGAGCGCACGCTCTCTGGGCGGTTCAGCGGCGGGACTGGTCGCGGTTGCGTTCTTGATATGCGAGCCAAGCCTTATCGCGCATGCCGGCCTTGCCACGACCGATATCGCCGTCACCGCTTGCCTCGTCGCCCTCTGTTATCACTTTCAGCGTAACCGCGACCGGCGCTGGGGCTGGCGTGTCGCCTGGCCGGGCTTCTGGTTCGGTCTCGCCCTTCTCGCGAAGGCGTCCGGTCTGGTCTTCGGCGGGCTGTGCCTGTTCGCTCTCGAAGGTTGCCGTTGCTCCTGGTGGCGCTCCCGAGAGGAAGAGCCGGCGTATCGATTCCGCGATTCGTTCCGCGATCTCGTTCAGATTGGGCTGCTGGGGTTGTTCTTCACTTTCGTTTATTGCGGCAGCGATTGGCGGCCTCAGCATTCATTCCTCGTCTGGGCGCAGTCTCTTCCCGAGGGGACTCTCTCGACGGTCATGGTCTGGCTGGCGGAGCATTTGCGGATCTTCCCCAATGCCGGCGACGGTATCGCCCGGCAGTTCACGCACAACGTCCGGGGTCACGGTTCCTATCTGCTCGGCCGGGCCCATCCGCGCGCCTTCTGGTACTACTTCCCCGTCCTGCTGACGATCAAGTTGACGGTGCCGCTCCTGCTGGGCGTCCTCGTCCTTGGCGTCCGCCGGCTCTTCGCTCGCTGCGCGTCGATCAACTGGCCGCTTCAGGGCGTCCTCGCCCTGCTGCTGTTCAGCCCTCTCTGCCGGGTGCAGATCGGAATTCGCTTCATGTTTCCGCTCATCGCCCTGCTGATCGCCGGCCTGTCGGTGCTGCTCGTCGAGGCGATTCGCGAGGCATCCAGCGACTTCCGCAGGCAACTGTTTGCCATCGCGGGCGCAGGCAGTCTGGCCTGGTCGCTGGGGAGCGTCGTGAGTGTCTGGCCGCATGGAATGTGCTACGTCAATCCGCTCTGGGGCGGCACCCGCAAGGGCTATCGGCTCGTCAGCGAGGGCAACTACGACTGGGGCCAGGGTCTGAAGGAACTGGCCCGCTGGCAGAAGATCCATCATCTGCCCGACCTGGACGCCTGGACGTTCTCGACCGATCCGCTGGGGAAGCGCTTGCCGATGCGTCCGGTGTTCCTGCACATGTTACCGATCCACGACGAGGACGATTTCCTCGCCCAGGTTCGAGGCCGGCATCTCGCGGTGAGTGTGACGTTCCTGCACGGCGCGTTCCTCGATCCACCCTTTGAGGCCGCCCGCCATGTGCTGAAGGGACGGCGGCCCGTGGCTCACACGTCGATGTACAACATTTACGACTTCACCCATGAGAAGCCGCTTTCCGCCGCTACGCCACCGTCTCCGCCGGCGACGCATCAAATCGCAGACGCGACCCCTGGACGTACTCGGCATTGATCTCGATGCTGAGCCAGGAGCGCTCCAGTCTTTCCGCGACGAACCCCGTCACGTTGCTGCCCGCGAACGGATCGACGACGAGTTGTCCCGCCCGCGTCAGGAAGCGAATGAAGAAGTCCGGCACGCCGAGCGGAAACCGCGCTGGATGCACCGGCAACCCCGCCGCGCGGCAGCGGCGGATGTACTCGTCCTTCGACGTGGTATTGGGCATTTCTAGCATGTTCGGCGGGATCGCGCCTCCATTGTCGCGGCGAAAGTGCGGCGAGATGGTGTGCTGCGACGGGCGCTTTTTCGCCTCATAACCGTCGCGCAGCAGGCGATGCATCGACCGGCTATAGGGACGCAGCACCCGGCGATTGTCGGCCTGGGGCGTCGGCGTCTTCGAGAGCCACCAGAGTGTGTTGACCGCGTCCTTGACGCGCGTCCGCTTGATGGTCACCCACTCGGCCGGCGTCGGCAGCTTGGCGGGATTGTACCAGTAGAACTCCTGGGCCAGATGATAGACCCGGCACAGCTTGAGGATCAGCTCGTACTGATAGAGCGAGCGCGTGCCGCTGCCGGCGTTCCAGGTCCCGCCGAGATCGAGGACAAGGCTGCCGTCGGGGCGCAGCACGCGATGGATCTGCTCCGCAAAGGGAGTGAACCACTCGACGTACTCCTCGGCGCCGACGTTGCCATACGCCTTGCGGCGGCGCAGGGGGAAAGGCGGCGACGTCATCACCAGGGCGACCGAATCGTCGGGCAGTTCGCGAAGGATTTCAAGGGCGTCGGCGTGATAGGCCCGTCCCCGATCCGTGATGTAAGCAGGCTCCTGCACCGGAATCCTTCCCCAAGAAATGATGAATGATGAGTGATGAATGATGAATGAAAAGACCGGAACATGAGAGGGAGGACCTCTCGGTTTTTTGTCTTTTCATTCATCATTCATCACTCATCATTCATCATTTCCCTGAGTGGTTCGTCGCAGCAACAACAGCGTCTGATCGTCCTGCTGTTCCGGCTGGCGGGTGAACTCGTTGACCGTGCGGCGGACGCAGTCGGCGCACTCTTCGAGAGACAGTTGACCGCAACGGCCTGCCACCGTCTCCTCCAGACGCTCGACGCCGAACATCGACTGGCGTCCCGGCGTGAACGCTTCCGTCATGCCATCAGTGTAGAAGATCAGCGTCTCGCCGCGCCCCAGGATCAACTTCGTCTCCTGCGGCGGGCGGTCGAAGCGAGCGTAGCCAAGCATCATCGCCGGCCGAACACGGACCGTCTCGGTCCGCCCGTTCGCATGCCGCAACATCGGCGGAGGGTGACCGCCGCTGGCCGCGATCACCTCGCCGGTCGCCGGGTCGAATGTGGCATGAGCCATCGTCACGAACAGGCTCGTCGGATTGTCGGCGACGAGGGCGTTGTTGAGGTTCAGCAACGTCTCTCCCGGCGAACCCGCCGTCGCGGCCAGGTGGCGGATGAGCGTCCGCACGGCGATCATGAACAGGGCCGACGGCATCCCCTTGCCGCTGACGTCGCCGACAAAGAGAGCGAGTTTGCCATCGGGCCGGGGGAAGAAATCGTACAGGTCGCCGGACATCTCGCGCGCCGGAACACATCGAGCAAAGAGTTCGTAATGCCCTTCGAGGGGGCGGAAATCGCGCGGCAGAAACGACTCCTGAATCTCGCGCGCCAGCGCCAGCTCCTGCTTGAGCCGCGCCTCGCGCAGCCGTTCTTCGTGCAGGGCGGCATTTTCGAGGACGCCGGCCACCTGAAGGCTGACGGCCGTCAGCAGTTCGAGGTCGTCGTGATGGAACGTCAGGCCCGGACGGAGGCAATCGAGTTGCAGGACGCCGATCCGCCGACCATCGAGTCCGATGAGCGGCACGCACAGGAACGAACGGATATTGAGGGCCATGAACGTGGCCGTCTTGGAAACGGTCGGATCGCCGCTGACGTCCTCGCTTAGCAGGCCGACGCCCTCCGTCAGCGCCCGCCGAACGAGGGACCGGCTGAAGGCGAAGTCGCGGCCATCGCTGCTGCCGGGAAGATCGACCGGCTTCTGGTGCCGCTGCCTCTGGGCGCGGACGGTGAAGGGTTCGCTATCGCCGAGAATGACGAGGCCGCGTTCGGCCTGAGTAAAAAGCCGGAAGAGCTGTTCGAGGAGTTTGTCGAGGAGAGGCTGGACTTCGAGCGTCCGCCCGAGGCTCTGGGCAATCTCGACGACGACCTTGAGTTTGTGGGTCGCATTCTGGGAAAACAGGCTTGAGTTGCTCGACAGGGCCGCCACCTGCGAGCGGACGATGGGGTCCATCTCGGAGGTCGTGACGACGGAGTCGAGCCGGAGCGCGAGGACGTAGGGACCGATCTGGAGCGTGTCGTCTTCGGTGAGTTGTTCCTTGCCGTTGATGCGGTTGCCGTTGACGTAAGTGCCGTTACTGGAGCCAAGGTCCTCGATGGTGAAGTGTTCGCCGCTGCGAACGAGGCGCGCGTGCTTTCGGCTGACGGCGGGGTCGTCGAGACAGACGCCGCAGTCAGCCTGCCGGCCGATGCTGATCGTGTCGCCGTTGCAGGCGAAGCGCTGGCCGGGGTTCTGGCCTTGCAGCAGGATGAGGGTTGGCATTGGCACGCATTTGAGGAGCAAGCGAGCGATGCTCTTCTCGCTCACCCAGAACAGTTTACCCGCTTGCGCGCCGACATGCCAGCATTGTTCGATCTCGAAGACGCCGCCGCGCCAGAGGACCGTTTCATAAGCCCCAGAGGGTCACAGGCGCCAGGGTTCGCCAGACACGCGCCAGGGGTTCACACGCGCCAGGGGTTCACACCCGCCAGGGGTTCACACCCGCCAGGGGTTCACACCCCTGGCTATTGACGAACGCCCCTTCAGGGCTGAAGACAAAAGAGACACCCGCCAGGGGTTCACATTCGCCAGGGGTTCACATACGCCAGGGGTTTACACCCCTGGCTATTGACGGTCGCCCCTTCAGGGCTGAAGACAAGAACGACCACGAATGCCCTCAAACCAGGGGTTCACACCCCTGGCTATTGACGATCGCCCCTTCAGGGCTTGGCTTCAGCCCCAAAGGGGCGGCAGTTAATAGCCAGTAAGCCCCTGGGTCCGGGGGACAGCGTCTTTTTTGTCTTCAGCCCTGAAGGGGCGTCCGTCAATAGTAAACCCCTGGTCGTGGGTGTAAACCCCTGGTCGTGGATATAAACCCCTGGTCGGGGGTGTAAACCACTGGTCGGGGGTGTAAACCCCTGGTCGGGGGTGTAAACCCCTGGCGGACTTCACGGCAACGGTACATCCTTGAACTCAAACGACACCTTCCGCTCCACCATCGACGCGGGAGCGCGAAAAACGAGCGTCCAGTTCTTCGCCTCGCCGCGCTGTCCCTTCTTGGGATTGGCGAAGTTATACTCGATGACGGCCTTCCGCGTATCGCCGGCCCCGTCCTGGGAGTAGCCCACCCGCTTCAGTCGAGCTTTGCCGTCGAGCGATTCCAGATACACCTCGTTCAGCGCATACCACGGTTCATGCGACTCGAATTCGGGTCCGCCCGGTGGTAACGTAATCGCGATCCGCACCTTCCATGTGTCCGGATTGAGCGTTACCCGTTGAAGGGTGCAGTCACTCTGTTTGTCGCCGGCGCTCTCTTGCAAAGGCTTTTTCGCATCCGCAATATAGGCCTGAAGTTCGGCAAGCGTCGGCTCCTTGCTCGCCGGCGTGGGAAAGCGGAAGGTGTGCAGCCGGCTCGGACCTCGGATCGCAATAGCACCCTTGAGGAGGCCAATACGCTCTTCCGCGCGAGGCAGCGACGGAAGGGGGACGTCGAAGGTAAAGGCGCGGGAGGCTTCGAGGGTGATCCACTTGCTGCCCGACGGCGTTTCGACGGGATGGCCCCTGGCATCCTGCATGACGAGGTTTTGGGGTTGAGTCTGCATGGAGAACACGCCTACCGAGGGTTCCCAGGCCAACTCGAAAAGAGCGGTGGAACTGCGAGTCCCGGTGATGAAGTCGTTATGCGCGGTCAGATGCCGCAACGCCACGCGGAATGGACCCGTATGGCTTACCTGTGCCTTCAGCGGCGCATTCCTGTCCCGTCCGCGCCGGACAAGGGCGATTCCGCCGTTGGACTGATAGAGATCGACCTGCGCGTCGGCGGCGGTGGCAATCTGATCGAGCGCTTCCCAGAACGTGGCGCGTTTGAGGTTCAATCGCAGTTCGGGATCGTCGCCGACGTTATTGAGGACGGTGATCTTCGACTGAGCCGCGAGTTGTCCGAGGGCCGCGCGGAGCGTGATTCGCTCCTCGCTGATCGAGACGAGACCAGAGCCGGGAAGCGTCTCGCCGCCGTGGGCCAGGTGCGACAACCCAACGACACCCGAGAGCCAGAGAAGAGCAGGGAAGAGTCGCGACATGGCCGGTGACCTTTGCACGCAAGAGCAGGTTAATCGCTCCGTACATGATAGCGCATTCGATCCCCTTTTGCAGTAAAATGCAGCCATAGGCCGAAGACTACCCAGGAACCCGCAGCATGGACCTCCAACTCACGAGCAAGGCATTCCAGCAAGGCGAAACCATTCCCGGAGATTATGCGCACGAGGGCCGCAACGTCTCGCCGCCCCTTCGCTGGACCGATCCGCCGGCAGGCACCAAGAGTTTCGCGATGATCTGTGAGGACCCCGACGCGCCGCACGGGACGTTCACGCACTGGATCATCTTCAACATCCCGGCCAATTCCCGCGAGTTGCTCGAAGCCGTGCCGCAGGAAGGCTCGTTCCCGGATGGGGCGATGCACGGCAGCAACGACTTCGGCAAGATGGGCTACGGCGGTCCCGAGCCGCCGCCAGGGAATCCCCATCGCTACATTTTCAGGCTCCACGCCCTGGACAACACGCTCGGAATTCCCGCCGGCGCATCCCGAGAAGAGTTCCTCGCCGCCATTGAGGGACACGTCCTGGCCGAGGCGCAACTGATGGGGACTTTTGCGCGCTGACGGCCCGAAAGATGAGGTTGAATTTCTGAGCTGAGTGGCTCCTTGCCCGGCAGGTAGAATGCAGCGAAGTGCTCATGCTTCCGATTGGAGGATACAAAATGTCCGCCCATACTCTGGATTCGAGCGGCATACGGAAGACGCCTGACGTTTTGGGAGGCGACGCGTGCATCCGCAACACCCGAATCGCCGTGTGGATGCTTGTTCTCGCTCGCCGCTTTGGAATGGCGGATGACGTACTGCTGACTCGCTACGACCCCCTCTGACTCCGGCCGACCTCGACGCCGCCTGGCGCTATCACGACGCCCATCGAGAAGAGATCGAAGCCGCCATCCGCGAACAGGAGGACCCCTGACGCCCGTGGCTCGCCTGTATAGCGAACGGCAAGTGATGAGTTACCCGTAGCTGAAGTGGGCCGC
>JBBRIK010000215.1:0-7364 GCA_038221045.1 Gemmatales bacterium | reverse complement strand
GGGTGAACCGTCCCTTTCCCCAGACGACCGGAGGCGTGTCATGCTCACCGCGCGAGAGCCTGTCGCCTACAGGCGCCTTCATCTGCCCTGGCACCTGTTGCCGGCCTTGCGATAGACTGAAATCAGTGACTCCTTTTCGCGCCTGAGATGGCCCGCAAGACCGACGGAGAGAAGATCGACAAGCTCATGACCGTGGTCGCGACCCTCACGAAGCGTCTTAATCGCCACGGATACCCCTCACTTCGGGATCGGCTTCTCTGGCGGGATTTGAGGAATCGGCCGCTCTGGTGGGATTTGCGGGATTGGTTTCTCTGGCGGTGTCTGTGGGATCGGTTTCTCTGGCATCTGGAAATACCCTCACGTGAAACGGAGCAGGGGAACATTTTCCCCTTTTCAAGAATAGTATACAGGCGTTGGCAGGAGAGGGAAAGGGGTCATCGCTCCGGCCCACCGTTTGTTCGCGCTCAGTCAGCGGCGTGTCCACTCACAGGGACCATCAGGAGGAAGTCAGTCGATAACGACGCTCTCGTCACTGAGTCGCAGGAGATCATGAAGGTCCTGGGTTGATAGTTCTGTAAGCCATCCCTCTCCACTCTCGATAACTCGCGTAGTAAGATCCTTTTTTCGCTGGATCACTTCATCGATCCGGTCTTCTAATGTTCCGCTGCAGAGAAGTGTGTGGACCATAACATTGAACTGCTGTCCGATACGGTATGCGCGGTCGGTGGCCTGATTCTCCACGGCGGGATTCCACCACCTGTCAAAATGGAATACGTGAGTTGCGTTGGTAAGGTTGAGTCCTGTCCCGCCAGCTCGAAGAGACAACACGAATATCGATGGTCCACTGGGTGATTGGAATCTCTCAACCATACGATCGCGCTCTGCGACGCCCACCCCGCCGTGTAGAAACAGCACCTCCCTGTCGAACCTTTCCGATAGATGGTGGCGCAGAATCTCACCCGTATCAGTGAATTGCGTGAAGATAAGTGCACGCTCATCGACCGATAACACCTCTTCCATCATCTCGGTCAGACGCGACAGCTTTCCCGAGCGGTTACCGATATCCGAACGATCCTGAAGATATTGTGCCGGATGATTGCAGATCTGCTTTAGCTTTCCGAGGAGGCTGAGAACCAAACCCTTGCGCCGGATTCCTTCGCAATCCCCCAGTTGACCTACATGATTCCGAAGGACTGCCTCATAGAGAGTGGCCTGCTCCCTGGTCAGGGTGCAGTAAACTGTCATCTCACGTTTTTCAGGCAAGTCGGCGATAACGGAACGGTCGCTCTTAAGCCGGCGCAGCAGGAAAACCCTTGTTATCCGTTGAAGCTGCGACAGAGCTTCCGGGTCCTGATGATTCTGGATTGGCAGGAAGAATCGCTTCTCGAACTCCTCCCAAGTGCCGAGAAATCCGGGGTTGAGGAAGTCCAGAATCGACCAGAGGTCTCGGATGCTGTTCTCGACGGGTGTCCCGGTCAAGGCGATCCGAAACCGTGCAGAAATGGCCTTGGCGGCCTTTGCTTGTTTTGTCTCAGGATTCTTGATGTTCTGAGCTTCGTCAAGGATCAAGCCGGACCAAGCGAACGAGCGGAACAGATCGATGTCACGGGAGAGCAGGCTGTAGCTCGTAATCACGAGAGCTTGATCTCGAACGCGGTGGAAGAACAGTCCAGGACTGCCAGCACGATCATCACCATGATGGATGCATGTCGGAAGAGATGGAGTAAATCGCCTTGCCTCCTGTCGCCAGTTGCCGATCACGGAGGTTGGACATACCAGAAGAACGGGGCATGAAGACCCTTCGTTCCGGCATCGCTGAATTACCGTGAGGGCCTGGAGGCTTTTCCCAAGTCCCATGTCATCCGCAAGGCAGGCCCCAAGACCCAGGTCCGTTAGAAAAGCCATCCATGAATAGCCGACTAATTGGTAAGGCCGGAGAGTTGCACAGACCCCTTTCGGGAGAGGAAGCTCGACGAATTTCTGGTCACGGTCGAGGTGATCGAGTAAACTCTTCAATCTGCCGCTTTCCACGACCTGTTTCACAGAAAGGCCATTTCGCATTTCGGTGGAGAAGGTAAGCCGAATCACTTCCGCCACAGTCCTGTTACCCCTCGACCCGCTCTCCAACAAAGCGGAGACGGCCTGTAGTTCCTCGGCAGTGAAGTAAACCCATTTCCCGCGCATCTGAACGAGAGGAATCTTGAGTTGAGCTACACTCTGTAATTCCTCCAGAGTCAAAGGATGTTCACCAAGGGCTACTGCGTAATCGACACGGACAATGTCGTCGAGGGAAAGGCGAGAACCGCCAGTGGCAGTTTCCTCAGATACTCGGGCGATTAAGGACAGTTTGCGGCCATCGGCCCTCCCCCCACACCAGAGCGGTAGCCGAATCCCGAACCCGGCCTCCTGAAGCATCGGGCCAGTCTCTCCAAGAAATCGGAGAACATCTGGAAAGGCAAGCGGCAAGCCGCTTGGCATTCCGGCTTGCATCCATTGATCCAGGAGTGGAAACTTGAGCGATGCCTCGCGTAACGCATTGAAGTAGGTCAACGCGTCTAGCCCGGTTGCCTTGTCGAGATCGACAAGCAGGCTGGGGTCCGCGAGTGATTGAAACAGGAAGCGCAAGAACCACGAGGCCTCCTTGTCTGGGGTAGTGTCGGGACTGGTTGACGAGGGTTCCTCAAGTTGAAAACAGAGGCGCCAGGACGATTCTACCGGCTGGAAAGTCTTTTTCTGTTGAACTTTGTCCCGATAAGCCTCCTCGAATACCTCGCGTAAGGGACGCAACACTCCTTCAGGGGTGAGCAGCCTTTCTCCTGCAACGGTCACTGACTGCTTTGCCTCTTTGTATTCTTTGTTCGCCTTCTTGATGATCTGAAATAAATGCTTCGGATTGTTGGACAGTGCCGCCAACATCGACTTCACAGTATGGTAGAGGATGAGATGCTGCTCAATTTGAAGTTGAAACCGACTGTCTCCAACGTTAGACAGTGAAACGAATGGATGCTTCTTGAGATGCTTCTTGAGACGGTCTTCCTCGCTCTGCGAAAGAAAAACACTCATAAATGTTCCCTTTCCAGCTCTTGTCCTATGCGAAGCTCGGACTCAGCAGTGGCTCTTCCCACCTTCGCAAACGATTCTATGTTGTCGGCCCCTGCAATATCGCCTGATGCATGCCACCCAGGAAAGGGGATGACCCGAAAAACGGGTCAGGCCCCCGAAAGTTCCGACCCGCCGAAAGTTCCGAAAGTTCCCACAGTCATTGCGGGATTGCTTCCAGTTCCAGGTAGACAGGCGAGATCTGCTATCCCGCAACGACCGTGGGATGGAGACACCATCGAACTTTTATGGCTGGGCCAGAGGCCGGGCATCCCAGATGCGGATTTCGCCGGGGCCCGGTGGGCCCGCGCTGGGAAAAGGCGCATACGACGCAATCAAGCGGTCGCCGTCGCCGCTGAAGGCAATTCCCTGCACAACACCCCACGGCCCCCTCAAGGTGAGCATTCCCTCCCGTGTGCCCAGGTCCCAGAGCTTCACCGTTCCATCGGCCGATGCGCTGGCCAGCCGCCGGCCGTCCACGCTGAACGACAGGCCCGAGAGCGTGCTCAGGTGTCCGCGCAGAGCGAACAGGTGCTTGCCGGTCCTCGCGTCCCAGACGTGGACTTCGGATGCACTCTGGAGGTTGCCAGACGTGGCGATCATGTTGATCGAGGCCAGCAGCGTGCCGTCAGGGCTGAGAGCCAGGCTGCCGGTGGGCACCGGGGTGACCCCGTGCGGGATCGTGCAGAGCGGCTGGCGCGTTTCCAGGTCAAAGACCTTCATCTCCTGGTGGCGGAAACCCGCCGCCACCCGCTTGCCGTTGGCGCTGAAGGCGACGCTATGGGCGATACGCAGCCCCATCTTCGGAGGCTCCCAGCGGAATACGACCTGGCCGTTGTCGGCGCTCCAGACTTGCAGCGTCCCATCGTTGCCTGTCGAGGCGACAAGCTTGCTGTCCGGGCTGAAGGCGACGCTGTTGCCGCCTCCGACAATCGCGTCATTGTGTCCCTTGAACGTGAGCACTTCCGCGCCGGTGGCGGTATTCCAGATGGTCACGCCCTGCTGGCTCGCGGAGGCGAGCCGCTTGCCGTCGGGGCTGTAGGCGAGTGCCTGGATCATGCCCCGGTCCCCGGCCATTGTGCGAATCACTTCACCCGTGGCAGCCTTCCAGAGCTTGATCCGGCTCTGGATCACGCCGGCAGGCTTGTGGCCGACGCTGGCGACGATCTCGCCGTCGGGGCTGAGCAATGCCTGGGTAATGGTGTTCGCGCCGTCGCGCAGGGCGAGTGGTCCCTGGGTGGTATGGGTGTCCCAGATGCGCACGGTATAGTCTGAGCCGGCCGAGGCGAGGCGCCGGCCATCGGGGCTGAAAGTGACGGCCATCACCCCATTGATATGGCCACGGAAGTCGAGCGCCATCTGCTTCGTCTCCAGGTTCCAGGCCTGGACGTTGTACAGGCCGGCAACCGCCAGCCACTTGCTGTCCGGACGGAAGGACAGCTCGTTGGCGAGAAGCATGCCGCCCCGGCCCCGCCCGGTCACGCTCAGGATAACCTCGCCGCTTTTCAGATCGTAAACCCGTGCCGTCCCGTCGCCAGCGACAGCAAGGCGGCGGACATCCGGGCTGAAAGCGAGGCTGCTGAGTGGGCCTGTCTCTGCCGGGATCTTGCCGGTCTCCTGCCGCGTCTCGACGTCCCAGACCTTGAGGATGCCCTTCTGCCGAATCGGGAAGGAGTTCTTGCCGCAGACTGCCAGGCGCTTGCCGTCGGTGCTAAAGCGGACGCAGGTCAGCTCATCGAAAACGTCCGCCGTGAAAGTGAATGTGTCCTTGCCAGTGCTGACATCCCACAGCATCAACTGGCCCTTGTTCATGTTGTCCACGCCAATGGTGGCCAGTAACCTGCCGTCCGGACTGAAGGCGACCTCGGTCACGGTGCGGGGGTTTCCGGGCAGCGCCTTGATCTGCCGGCCAGTGGCGGCGTCCCAGAATCGGACTCGATCCGCAAAGTTCTCGCAGGCCCCGGCCAAATGCTTGCCGTCAGGGCTGAAGAACAGGCGCGTGAGCATCGTGCTGTTCGGCGCCTTCAAGGTAGAGAGGGTTTTCCCCGTGTCCACATCCACCACGGTCGCCACCTCTATCTCCGGCGTGAACTGCGGACCCGTGAAGGGAATGGGCAGAGCCAGGAGTCGGCCGTCCGGGCTGAAGGCGAGCCCCGGCTTGATCCGGCCCATCGGAGTCGGTCTTTTCCTGGGACTGGCATACAGTTCCTTACCAGTGCCTGTGTCCCAGACTCTGACGATGTCATCTCCGCTCATCGAGGCGAGTCGCCGGCCGTCGGCGCTGAACGCCAGTGACGAGACAGGGGAGGTGTGGCCGCGGAGCGTGTGAACGTTGCCGCGACACAGCCGGATAAGGTAGCGCCATTCCCAGCCGCGCAGCTCCGCCGGGCACTCGTCCAGCTTCTGCTCGGCCAGGAGCGGGTTGTTGTTGTACCAGTACTGGTCGGCCAGGAGCACGCGGGCATGATACAGAGCAACTTGCAAGCTCTCCTTCGCCTGGCGCTCCAGGTCGGCTGCCGCCCTGGCGTCTTTTTCCCGAAGCTCGGCGATCCCTTTCTGCCGCTTGACTTCTGTGAGCGCGGCCTGGGTCTGCTGCCGTTGCGTCTCGGCGAGTTTGCCAGCCGTGACGGCAGCCTGGCGCTGGTCCTCGGTGGCATCGCGCTCGGTGGCCGCCGTCTCCCATCCCCAGACTGCTCCAGCGAGCGCCAGGCCGAGAAGGGCGAGCAGCGACGCGGCCAGCGGGTACCGGCGGCACCAGCGCACTGCCCTTTCCAGCCGGCTGACCGGCCTGGCCCTGATCGGCTCGCCACGGAGAAACCGCCCGAGGTCGTCGGCCAGTTCCTCGGCGGAGGGATAGCGCTTGCGCGGCTCTTTCTGCAAGCATTTGAGGCAAATGGTGTCCAGGTCGCGCGGCAGGCCCGGCTGGAGTTGGCCCGGCGGCGCCGGCTCGCGCTGCCGCACCTGTTCCAGGGTCTCCATCGTGGTCGCCGCCTTGAAGGGCGGGCGTCCCGTCACCAGGACGTACAGGATCGCGCCGAGCGCATAGACATCAACGTGCGGCCCGATGCCCCGCACCTGGCCCGCCGCCTGCTCCGGCGCCATGAACTCGGGAGTTCCCACAATCTGGCCCGTTTGCGTCTGGCCGTCCGGGGCCTCGACCTGCTTGGCCAGGCCGAAATCCGTGATCTTGGGTGTGCCTAACCCGGCAGCTAACGCAGCCGGTTCGCCGGCCAGCAGGACGTTGCCGGGCTTGAGGTCGCGGTGGACGACGCCGCGCTGATGAGCGTAGTGCATGGCACGGGCCAGCACCTCGACCAGTCCGGCCGACGCCCGCGCCGACAGCGGCGCCGCGCCGACCTTGTGCGCCAGCGTGCCGCCGTCAACGTATTCCAGGGCCATGTACGGATGCGTCGGGCCGTCTTCCCCAACTATCTCGCCCACCTCGAAAATCTGCACGATGTTGGCGTGCTGGAGCCTGGCGACGGCCTCACCCTCCGCACGAAAGCGGGCCAGCTCCTCCGCGGCGGCGAACGATCCCGACAGGATCATCTTGAGCGCCACGAGCCGATTCAACCTGAGATGCCGGGCGAGGTAGACCACTCCCATCCCGCCGCGGCCCAGCACGCTCAGCAGCTCGTAGCCGGCAATCCGCGGCAGACGCAGGGGCGGTGCGCTACCTGCCTCGACCGGTGTGTGGACCGAGGAGCGTTCGCCGACACCTGCCACCGGCGTGGTTTCGGCAGCCACCGCGCCGGCCCCGAACGACAAGGGCGACAACACCGTCGGGCCTTGCGCATCGGGTACGTTTGCGGGGACTGTCCAGCGGCTGAGCTTCTCCATGCACTGCTGGCACCGTTCGACGTGCCGGGTAAGGCTCTGGATCTCCGCCACTGACGCCCGGCCCTGAGCGAAGCGCTCCAGGCTTTGATCGTCCGGGCAGGATAGTTCTGCCGGCATGGCCATCTCCGTGGAATTGCGACAGGAGCCGCATACCTGCGCATTCTAAGCATGCACAGGGGCAAGAACCACAGATCGCCTTCCACGCTAAGCCGTCATTTCAAAACCGTGCCTGGAACCCGTGATTTTAGCCGTGTGCGGGCTGTTCGGCAAGCGCCAAGACATCCCTTGAATCCTGAGGTGTCGCCACCCGCCAACCGCGGGCGGAGGGGAAAGAAGCCCTGCCCCGCATCGAACACCGTCACTTGCTGGCTCTTTTGCTCGACAATAGGCTGTCTTGAGGTCTCCCAGGAATACCAGACGCTCGC
>JBBRIK010000214.1:0-7367 GCA_038221045.1 Gemmatales bacterium | reverse complement strand
CGGGCTACGCCTGCTGGTGGCTATATATCAATCATTTCATCCACTCGCCGTTCTACTGTTATGCGTACTCTTTTGGGCAGTTGCTGGTGCTGGCGCTGGTGCAGAAGTACAGGCAGGAGGGCGAGGCCTTCGTGCCGAAGTATCTCGAAATGCTGTCGTCCGGCGGCTCCGAGGCGCCCCACGTCCTGCTGAAGCGGCTCGACATGGACGTGAACGATCCAGCCTTCTGGGAGTTGGGATTGAAGCTGCTCGACGACATGGTGAGCGAGGCGGAGGAACTAGCTGGGCAGCTATGAGCGCGGAAAACGTGCGATCTCGTCAAGGACTCGAACGAGGAGAATGAAATCATGAAGCGATCAGTAATCTGGACGGTGGTGGTGGTGGTACTGGGAATCGTGGCGTACGTCAGCAGCAACCTAGGAGCGAAGCCCGCTCCTGCTCTGGCAACTCCGGCCCACACCCGCGTCGTCCTCCTGAACCTGCGGTGGGTGATAAAGAAGTATGACAAATACCAGGACTTCATTGCAAGGATGAAGAAGGAAGAGAAACGCTACCTCGACATCCTGAAGCAGAAGCAAGAGCAACTGGACGTGTTTGCCGAGCAGATGAAGAACCTCCAGGGAGAGGCTCGCGAGGCCAAGTCAAAGGAAATCAGCACAATTCAGAACGAGATGGAAGACGTCAAAGTGAATGCTCGCAAGGACGTGACGGCGAAGTCGAACGAGGAGATGGTGGCGGTATACAAGACCGTGCGTGAGGCCGCAACCCGGTATGCCAAGGCCAATAACCTCGATCTCGTGCTGCACTTCGAGGGAGCTGCCGAGAAGGACGAAGTCGATAGTACAGCTCTTATCACCAGGAACATGAACGCAGGGGGTAGCGTGCCGCTGTACTGGAACCCGGACCTGGACATCAGTGTCCCCGTTCTGGATGCGCTCAACGCGAACTACAAACGCGGGAAGTGATCCCGTCGCGCCTCGGAGCGAGGAATGGGGCTGGTTCGTTTCCCGTGTGTCGGACCCCTGCGGAACGAGCCCGCAGTGCTCCGATCCATGAGCAACAGTCTTCGTCCGGAGGAGATACCGTCCCTTCGTCATGAACATCGAATTCTTACCCGCCGACACGACACCTGAAGCGTTTCAGGTCGAGTTGGCGATCTTCGTCGGATGACTCCCGATCAACGTCTGGCCCTGGCGTTCCGCATGACCGCGTCGCTCCGCGCTATTGCTGCCGCAGGAGTTCGCAGTCGTCATCCCGAGTACAGTGAGGAACAGGTCAAGATGGCCGTGATCCGGATGAGCCTGGGCGATGAGTTGTTTTTCAAAGTCTATCCTGATGGGAAAATGCGGAGAAAGCCCGATGCCCATTCATGACTGGACTCGCGTCACTGCGGGTATCTTTCACGATTTTCATCATGCGTGGATCGAGGAGATCAAGCGGGCTCTAAACGCTGGCCTCCTTCCCTCAGACTATTACGCCCTGGCAGAGCAGGCTTTGATTCCATCGAGGACTCGCTTCATCGCCACGACGGAAATGGATGAGTATGCCTTGAAGAAAAGTATGGTCGCCGTCCGCCACAGCAGCGGAGATCGCTGCATCGCGCTGGTCGAGGTGGTGTCGCCCGGAAACAAGGCCAGCCGCAATAGCCTCCAGGCGTTTGTGGAACAAGCGGCATCCGCCCTGGCTCGCGGGTATCACCTGTTGTTCCTCGATCTGCATCCACCTGGTCTGTGTGATCGAGAGGGAATCCACGGCGCTCGTTGGGACAATTTTGCCGACGGCTCCTATCGCCAGCCGGCCGACAAACCATTGACACTGGCAGCCTATGTCGCAGGCCCACCCATTACAGCGTATATCGAGCCGATTTCTGTCGGTGCTTGTCTGCCCACCATGCCTCTATTCTTGGGGTCGGATGTCTATATCGCGATGCCGCTGGAAGCGACTTATCAGGCTGCATTCAACGGTGTGCCTGGCCGGTGGCGTCGTGTCCTGGAAGCAACCGCTTGATCGGGGCATCTGCACAGGAGAACAGCAGAGGACAACCCCTCGATCCGCTACAATTCGCACATCCGCTCCCTTTGGATCAACATCAGGGACGCACTCATGAAGGGAAGCCGGCTCGATCCTTTGCCGCTGGAACCGCTGCTGCACGCCTACACTCAGGACGGCGTGAGCGCTCTCGATTCTCTCGGTCCGCGCGCTCAGGCCGTGCTTTCGGCGAAGGAATCCCTCCTTGCTCCCGACTTCATCGACCGTGCTTCCGATCCCATCTTCGAGGAAGCGATTGCACGCTTTTATGAGGTGTGCGTCACGCCAGCCCTGCACACCGAGCGCGTCATCCGCAAGGCTCGTGTCATCCGTCATGCGTTGACCCACCTGCGTCACGGACAGGATCCGCTGCCGCAAAAGCTCGAACGCTGTCTGAGTCCTGATGGGCCATACTTCGTCGTCGGCCTCGGCCCCTCGTTCTGGTCGGCTGTCGCTCAGGGGCTGCGTCCCGAGGCGTATCCCGCCTGGACGCCGGCCACCGAAGCGGGACTGCGGCTGCTCGAACCTGCCCGAACAATACACGTCTACGCCGCCCTGCTCGATCTGACCGCGCGTATCCGCTACCTCGCTCCGTGCCTCACCGCCCTGCACGTTGAACACTTTCTCTCGCTCGTGTCGCTGATGGAGGGCCGGCGTCTCTTCGCTGGCTCGCAGCGTCTGTCCGCCGACGTCTTCGCCGAGGCGCTGCGTGAGGTGCGCGCCCGGCAATCGCTGCGAGCTCGTCTCCGCGAGCGCGGCCAGGCGCTGGCCGAGGCCCAGGAAGCCATCGAGATCGCCCTCGCCGCGCGCGACGGCAAGCGCTTCGGACTCGTTCTCGCCGCCGCCGATCCGGAAGGCAGCGCTTCCAGCCCGCTCGACTGGGGCAAGCACGGCGAAGAACTGACTCTGTGGATCGGCAGGCTCTGGGAGAACGATGATCCCTTCCCGATTCTCGAACACTTCTGGCAGAGCGATCCGCTGCCCGGCGCTGGTCTTTGGCTGCCCGCCGCCGTACTGCACCTGAAAGACCCGCAAGCATTCCCGCTCTGGAACGACGCCGTCCGCGCCGGCTACGCCCGGCCCGACGACAGCGCCGAGAGAGGGCCAGCCGCAGAGCGCTATCATCTCTTTGGCGAAGGCGTCGTCTGGCTGCGGCAGCGCTACTTCGTCCATCCGCTCGAAACGGCGGAAGTGCTGGCCCAGCTCGCCGCCCCCCGAGAGTCGCTCGATCATCGACAGCGGCGCTTCGGCGGCTTCTGTCCGGACACCTTCCGCTTTCTGAGTGAGTTGGAGGACAACAACAACCGCGCCTGGCTTACTACGCAGCGGAGTCGTTATCATTTCGTCCTGCGCGAGCCGCTTATCGAGTTGTGCCAGGCCCTGGGCGAGCGCTATATCGAGCCGGTGCTGCATCGGCTTCATGGCTTCGACCTCGAATCGGAGGCTCGCGACGGCCTCGCCCTGACCCGGCTGACGAAGAACGCCTATGGCCGATCCGGACCCTACAACACAACGCTGTGGATCGTCTTCTGTGGACGCGATGACACCGGCCGGCGCGAGGCGACGCAGTTCTTCGTCCGCCTCGACGGCGACGGCCTTCGTTACGGTCTGATGCTCGGCGCTCATGCCGCGCCCGCTCGTCGTGTGCTTCGACAGCGACTGCTCAATCAGGCCGACGCCCTGCATCAACTCTTGCGGCAGCGCGGCGGCTTCGAGGGCAGTCTCGACGATTTCCGCGCCTGGCTTGCCGGCAAGGAACTGTCGTTCGTCCATCATCTGCCGCCCGATTCGCCGCTACTGCACTCCGACGACCTCGTCGGCGACATCCTGCTCCACTTCGATCGTCTACTGCCGCTCTACGTCGCCGCCGTCAAGGACGCTCCTCCAGCGACTCCGGCGAGAGATCGCTTCAGCGAGCCGGACTTCCAGGCGCAGACCTATCTCGACGCCAGTTGGCTGGCTCGCGCTCGCGGCCTGTTGCGGCTCAAGGGCCAGTTGATCCTCCAGGGTGTCCCCGGCACCGGCAAGACGCACGTCGCCCGCTGTCTGGCGCGTCTGCTGACCGGCGACGATGCCGAGGCGACCTGTCTGGCGCAGTTGCATCCGGCTTACAGTTACGAGGAGTTCGTCGAGGGCATTCGCGTCAAATCGGTCGAGGCGAACGGCCGGCACGACGTTACCTATCCGGTGGAGGATGGCCTCTTGTGTTCCTTCGCCGACAAGGCCGCCGCCCGGCCCTCGCAGCCACATGTCCTGTTGCTGGATGAGATCAACCGCGCTAACCTGCCGCGTGTCTTCGGCGAGTTGCTCTATCTGCTGGAGTATCGCGATCAGGAGGTGACACTGCCCTGTTCGCGCCGCCGTTTCAGTCTGCCGCCGAACCTGTATCTGGTCGGCACGATGAACAGCGCCGATCGCTCGACGACGATTCTCGATCAGGCGTTGCGCCGGCGTTTCTCCTTCATGGAGATGCCGCCGGATGCGAGCGTGTTGCAGGCGTGGTTCGCGGCGCATCCGCCACCCGGAGGGCCGCGCTTCGCCGGTGAGGTAGTATCGCTGTTCGAGCGGCTGAATGCTCTGTTGCGAACGGAATTGGGGCTGGCGTGCCAGGTGGGACACAGTTATTTCATGCTAGCGGAACTGGAGGAGATGAAGTTACGAGCAGTGTGGCAGCACCAGATCAGGCCGTTGCTCGAAGATCACATGGCGGCGCATCCTGGGCGGTCATTGCCGCTGGAGATGGACGATTACCGCGATGGTACGCCGCGACGACCTCGCCCTCGGCAGTTCGTGTGATCGAATCACCGATACCAAACTTTTCGATGAATGAGGCTCGTTCACTCGCTCGGTCACAGTTTCAGAACACGAAACACCGCATCCCCAAGGCCGGAAGGACCGATTGAGTGACGGACTCTTACGGGAGGATGCTCGCTCCCTGACATGCAGCGCAATCGTGAATGATAGCTGAAATACTGAACGACCCACGATTTTTGCCGATGGCGTTGCGCGACGGTGGCCGAGAGAAAGCGCTTCGCCATCTTGGAGGTGGTACTGCCTCGCCTTCCAATACCATACTCCTCATTCAGCCGCACAGTCTCTTCGTCGGCTGTCTCCGCCAGGAAAGTCTGAACCTCGGCAATATCGACTGCTGTGGGTCCAGCCAACTGGAGAAGTTGAAGGATCACCTGACCCAGGATCTCAGAGGGCGCGTCACTCAAAACTTCGCGGTATGGGTTGATGGCGACATATCCTCCGTAGCCGCGGAAGGTGCTATAGGGGTTGAGGATGAAATTGCCCGTTCGCTTGCACCGAACAATATCAACGCTTGTATTCATGTCTTAACCAAGTCTCCAAAACGCCAGGTACTCCAGTTACGTTAGCCGCGACTAGCCTCCACTTTCTGAGTACAGAGGCGATTGAGGGACTGGACCAGCACCGCACGCGGCTCAGGATTCATTGAGTAGCGTCTCAAGGATTTCCGGGGTGAGTCCCCGTTCCTGAGCCTTGCGACTGATCTCGCGCATCAGGCTCTGAAGCGAGCCGGCCGGTTGGAGGGCGTCGTGCAGGCGAAGGCTCAACAGCAGGTCGAGCTTCTTGCGTTCTTGATCGGATGCGGCTCGATAGGCGCGGGCTGCCTCCACATCCACGCGGATCGTAATTTCCTCGGTCTGCATAACAGCTTTCACCCTGGGCAATACCAGGAAACAGGGCAACCCCTCATGGTCGAGATGCCATCAGCAATCAGCAACAGCGATTCGGTTCGCGGCGCGGAGCCTGAAATCAATGGTCGTCAACCGATCTGGGTCGCGATCCACCAGGTGTTGCCGACCGGATCTTTCACGCCACCGCGTCGGTCGGCGTCGTTCTCCTTCTGTATCGGTTCCTGGACGGCGATTCCACCCGCGTCGAGGGCTCGGCGGTACGTCTCATCGACATCCCGCACATAGACGTGGAGCCAGATCGGAAAGGCAGGGAGAGCCCCCGGCGCATCAGCAATCATCACGACCGTGTCATCGATCCGCACTTCGGCGTGCATGATCGAGCCATCCGGGTTGTCGATGCGCCGCAACGGCTCGGCGTCAAAAGCCGTCCTGAGAAAGTCGATGAGGCGTTGAGCGCCATCTGCCATGATGTAGGCGGAAACGCTCGCATATCCGGCTGGTTTGTAGGATCGGTCCATCGGTTTCTCCGTTCTAGCAGTGCAGTACACTGTCAGGGCGTCCCCGCTTGCTTTGCTCCGCTCGGCGCGGACCCCAACGGCTCAACACTGGAGACATGCAGCAATGAACAGATCCGGAAGTCAGCCGGAACGCCCTCATCCATTTCACCGACGCCAACGAGGATGTCCGTGCGCGTCAGCATGGCCATTTCGGGATGGCGGACCTCGTGGGCTTGTCCGCTCGACATCATGAGCCGAAAGGGCCTGAATGGTTTCTGGGTCAGGAGATCGCGGAAGGTTTGGAGCGTCATACTCGGAATTATACCTCTGCAAGAACCGCGTGTCGATCAACACAAGTCCGAGGCCTCCCTACATCCGGCGCTCACACGGAATCGTCAGGCGGACCACAGCGCAGCGGCTCCAACTGTCCCTGCTCGGTGTCCAGGATACCACACCAGCCTTCACAGACTGCGGCGACGATCACGAAATACCGCTGCGCCGGCTCGAACCGCAGCGGCCCCTCGCCTCTCCAATCCACCGGCCCATTCGGTGTGGCCGCCCACCAGCGGTGGTAGTGTCCGACGAACTGCCAGCGGGACGACACCGCCCTGAACGCCAGACCCGCCCGTTCGATCAGATCGAGCGGCTGGTCGCTGACGTCCCAGAGTTGGGCCACATCGAACGGATCGACCGACGACTCCTTGTGGCTGAAGTGACAGTCCTCCACAATCAAGCGCGGTTGCATTCGGGCCATCACGTCCAGCACGATGGGCGGATACCGATCCCGGATCCTGGCCTCCACGTCCCGACACAAAGAGAAGTCGTGATTGCCCCAGACCCCGATCGCCCCACAATCGTGAAGCAACGAGGCCACCTCAACAGGGTTGCCACCGCGGGAGAACGCATCGCAGGTGTCGCCGATGGTGATGACCTGATCCACGGGTTTTTCGCGGAACAGCGTCAACGCACGAGCCAGTTCGACCGCGTGGTTGTGAACGTCGGTAATCAGCCCCAGACGCATCTCTCCCTCCCCGCCGAACTGTTGCCATTTCGGGAGCGAGCCGCGGCCCCCAGGGGGGGGGCGGGGGGAGCCGCGCCCCAGGGGGGGGGGGGCGGTTTTTTAAAAACATAGTATTAGTAGGACCCATGGGGCAAGAGGACCCCCACCCCCACGCCCCCC
>JBBRIK010000213.1:0-7376 GCA_038221045.1 Gemmatales bacterium | reverse complement strand
GAGCCAGACGAAGAGGCTCCCGCCGAGCCAGACGAAGAGGCTCCCGCCGAGCCAGACGAAGAGGCTCCCGCCCAGCCAGACGAAGAGGCTCGGCGGGAGCCTCGCCCTCCCGAGGCGAACCGGACACCGCCGCCGGGAACGTGTATGAGTGCGCCTTCCGTCCCGCCTCGGGCCATCCCACCTGGAGCGCACCCTGTCGAAAGAGAGCAACCCGCCAGCGACGAAAGGATGATCCGTGCTTACCGTCGCCGAACGCACCCGTGGCATCAGCCGGCGTGGCTTCCTCACCCTTGGCACCCTGGGGCTTGGGGGCCTGTCGCTGTCCTCCTTACTGGCAGCAGCAGAGCAAAGGCCCAGCCACATTACCGGCAAGTCGGTGATCTTCCTCTTTCAGCAAGGCGGGCCGAGCCAGTTCGAGACCTTTGACCCGAAGCCCGACGCGCCGCTAGGAACCCGTACCGTCACCGACACGGTGAAGACGTCTGTCCCCGGCGTCTACTTCGGTGAGACGATGAGCCAACTGGCCCGGCTGGCGCACAAGCTCACGATTGTCCGCTCGTTCCAGACCAACAACGGCGAACACAACATTGTCCCCATCGTCAGCCCGCACACGCTGAACGCCAACATTGGCTCGCTGTACTCTCACGTTGCCGGCTCCGTTCGGCCCGAGAGCGGGATGCCGACGAATGCCGTGGTTTTCCCTCAGTCCGTTTGCGCGGACGTGGCCAGGGGAAGTGCGCGCGGGAACATCGCCGCAACCGGGGCGCTGGGACAGGCTCACGCTCCGTTCATCCCCGGCGGCGGCGGCCAACTGCAGAAGAACCTGCGGCTCAATGTGTCGCGCGAGCGTCTGGAGGATCGTCGCCTTCTCCTGGCAAAGTTCAACGAACTCACCGAGAAGCATGATCGCACGCAGCAGCATTCCCCTCTCGATACTTATCGCGATCAGGCCTACCAGGTGCTGCTCAGCGGTCGGGTCGCCGACGCCTTCGACCTGAGCAAGGAAGACGCGAAGACGGTGGCCCGCTACGACACCAGCCGGTTCACCAGGCCGCACAACTGGAGTTCGGCGGCGCGCGGCAAGCGCGGCTACTACACCGGCCAGGCCCGATCGATCGGCAAGCTCCTGCTGCTGGCACGCCGGCTGTGCGAGGCCGGCTGCGGCTTCGTGACCGTCCACGCCGACTACGAGGGCGTCTGGGACATGCACGCCGACGTTGAAAACCTCAACATGATCGACGGCATGGAGACGGTGGGCCGTTCGTTCGATCATGCCGTCGCCGCATTCATCGAGGACGTGGAGGCTCGCGGGCTGTCAGACAAGATCCTGCTGGTCTGCTGCGGCGAGATGGGCCGTACCCCGAAGATCAACAAGAACGGCGGTCGAGACCACTGGGCGAAGCTGGCACCACTGCTCTTTTATGGCGGCGGCAGCAGTGGGGGCCGAGTGATCGGTCAATCCACCCGAGACGGCAGCGAGCCGGCCACGGAGAACTTCACTCCCGCGAACCTGATCTCGACGATCCTGCACACCGTATTCGACGTCGGCCAACTCCGCCTGATGCCGCGCCTGGCTGCTGTCTCTCGGCTGGCCGAGACGAACCCGATTCCGCTGCTGTCGTAATGCCCCGTGAGGAATGTCCATCATTACCATGAAAATCCGTTTCTATAGCGAGGCCGACGAGTGGACAACGGAGGCCGGCAAGATCACCGCTCCAGAAACCCTGGAAGCCATCCGTAAGACCCTGGAGGAGGAAGGCTCCGTCCTCGTGGAGCATTGTTTTTACCGAGGTTTTTGCGCGCCCGATCGCCTCGTCTTCAACGATTTCGATACTTTCATGGAGTACTTGGACAACAGTGCATCTGCGGGCGATGCCATCCACATCTGGAGCTTCGCTGCCGTGTGCAAGGGCGACAACGAGTTGGCTTACGGCAAGTGTCCCGATGACCAGGGCCGCGTGCCAAAGAAGGGGGCTTACTAACTGGATCTTCTGTCGCTACCGCAGTTGAATCAAGCCTTACCGCCGCACTACCTGTTCAGGAGCCTCTGATGTCGCATCGAAGACTTCCCGCCCTGTGCGGCTGCGCCGCCCTGCTGACCTTCTTGCTGGTCCCTGCCCCAGTCTACGCCGACGACAAGGACAAGCCGAAAAGCTGGCCGAGAGGCTCGGAGAAGGCGGTGGCTGCCGTCTTGAAGGAGTTCCCGAAGGCCGAACTTGATGAGGTCGCCGAACCCAAGGGATTCGGAGGCTCGGGAGGCAAGGGTACGCCCATGTTCTGGAGCGTCCGCTTCCACGTCGGGGAGAAGAAGCAGGAACTTTCCGTGCTGCCGGAGGGGGCGATCATCCGCCTGCCTGTGCCGGTCGAAGTGAAGGACCTGCCCAGAGCGGTCGCCGACGGGGTGGCCAAGGCAGCGCCGGGCGCGAAGGTCCAGAGCGCGGAGAAGAATGAGATGCGGGCGACGATGAAGTACGTCGCGCTCGACAAGCCGCAGGTCCGTCAATACACGATCGACGTGGTCAAGGACGAGAAGCGCTCGCGCGTGACCCTGAACGCCGACGGGAGCAACGCCAAGGTGACGGAAATCAAGGAGGAGAAAAAGGACGCCCCCACCGGCAAGCCTGCCGAGAAGGAGATTGACATTCCCGAGAAGGCCGCGAAGTCGGTCAAGGCTATCAAGGCGCTGTACCCCGACGCGGTCGTCAAGGAGATCACGACCGAGGTCTTCGACGACGGCACCGGCGACATCGAAATCCTGACGTACGAGATCGAATTCATCACCAAGGGGACGAAACGTGAGATGGTCGCGTCCCCGGAGGGAATCATTCCGCACCTGTGGGCGCCCGTCGAGGCGAAGGCGCTGCCGAAAGTAGTGACCGACGCTCTCGACAAGGCCGTCCCTGCCGCCAGGGTGGAGAAAGTGCGAGCGTTCGAGATACGGGCGTCGCTTCGGTTCGGGCCGCTGGAGAAACCCAAGGTCTATTACACGGTGAGTGTGTCAAAGGACGACAAGAAGCAGACACTCAAGCTCAAGCCGAACGGAGAGTTGATCAAGGCGTTCCAGTTCCCGAAGAAGAACAAGTGAGCAGATACCTCGTGGGATGGTGCGGATACACTGTCTTCCCCCAGTGGAGATCGTTTACCTCCACGAAGGTGACCCGAGCGGGTAAGGATGCAGCAAGGCGTTGTTCTTGCACTCGATCACTTGGGCAGTAGTGTTGTTTTTCCGAGCCGGAGGAGTGATAAAGGAGCAACGCATGATCCCGACGAAGTTCTCGAGATGGGCACTGCTCTTCGCGGTCCTGGGCGCCGGGTCGGCCTCAGCCCAGGAGAAAGAGGTTCAACGGCTGTCCACCGCTGAGTTCGAGAAACTGCACAGCGCGATGAAGCCTCAACCCGGCGAATCCCGTTGGATGGAGGTTGCCTGGTATCCGGCCATCTGGGAAGCACGGCAGAAGGCCGCGGCGGAAGGCAAGCCGTTGTTTATCTGGGCGGGCAGCGGCGGCGCCCCCGCGGCGGGATGCTGAACGGCTGGGCGTGGCGGCCGGTCGGCCGCCAACTGGAACGATGCCAGCATCGCGCTCATCAAGGAACACTTTGTCGCCGTGGCTGTGCCGACGTGGGTCCTTCGCGCGAACAACCCCGAGGGTGAACTCCTCCGCAGTGCGGGTTGCAAGTGGGTCACATCGAGCGGCTACATGGATTGCGTGTCCGCCGGCGGCAAGCACCTTGGACACTTCCCTTCCGCCAAGATACTCGAAGCCTTCCGCCAACTGCCCGAACGGGACCGCAAGCCGAACGGCGGCAAGTTGGCTGACCTGACCGCGGAACAACAGATCCTCCCCGCTCCGCCGAAGAACGGCCTGGTGTTGAAAGTCCACACCCGCTCCCTGAGCCGAGATGAGAAGGGAGCATACCGCAAGGTCGCTTTGGAGGACTTCCCGCTCTGGAAGGGCAACGCCAAAAGCTTCGCGGATACGAATCACTATTTCGGGCCGAACACCGACTACATGTGGATCACCGAACAGGAGGGGTGCGACCTCATCCCGGCCAACCCGGTCAAGGGCGACAGACACGAAGTGAGCAAGGCCATCACCGAGCGACTGGCCCTCTTTCATCTCATGCCGCGGCGATTGACCAGTGAAGGCGCGAGCTGGAGCAGGTCTCAACTGCGGACCGCCAGGCTCGCCTTGATTGTTGAGGAGATCAGCGACACGCGAGTTCGTTTCCGCGTGGAGGGCTTCGCACATCTCGGTAGCGTCTATGAGCGCGACAAGGCGACCACTCCCAATGGTCCGCTGGCCTTCGGGTATGAGGCCCCGCTCCACGGTATCGTTGAATACGACCGTCAGAAGAAGGTCATTTCCCGATTCGATCTGCTCGCGCTCGGAGACGTGTGGGGACGTTGGGGCGACGCCAACAACAACAGCCAGACCGTCGAGCGGCCTGGGCGAAATCCCATCGTCATCGTCTTTGAACTGGCCAGGGGCGACTCTCCCTCCGAGCGGATCCCGCCGGGCGGCAATGGCGCCTATGTTGGCGAACGAAGCGGCTACTTTGGCCGTCCCAGGTAGGTCCGGCGAGCCGAGCCGGACTGTCTTCCGGTGCCGCTCGGCTCGCGGCACCTACGATAAGTTCGCCTGCGGTCTGTCTTTCCGCTGTCCCGGATCAGCAAGGGGCAACCTCTCGACCACGTTCAGGAGTTTCGCTGTGTTCCGCCGCTGCTTTCTGATCGCTGGACTGGTCCTGATCCTCGGCACGCCAGCGTCCGCGGCTGATTCTGTCCCGGCGGCACCGCTGTTCAGCCGGCACGTGCTCCCGCTCTTCAGCCGCCTTGGGTGCAACGCGGGCAACTGTCACGGCGCGGTCAAGGGGCAGAACGGCTTCCGCCTGTCGCTGTTCGGAGCGGATCCGGCCAGCGATCACCAGCGGCTGATGCGCGAAGAAGGCGGGCGGCGCCTCAACTCGAACGATCCCGAGAACAGCTTGCTGCTCTTGAAGGCCACAGGTCAGGTCGCTCACCAGGGCGGCTCTCGGATGGCGAGGGGCAGCGCCGAATACGCCATCCTTCGCAACTGGATCGCGGCCGGCGCGCAACTCGATGCGATCGAAAAGTCGCTCGTCGCGCGCTTGACCATCGCGCCGGACCAACACACCGTCAAGCAAGGCGAACGCTATCCGCTGCGCGTGACGGCGACCTTCGCCGACGGCAGTTCCGAGGATGTGACCGCCCTCTGCACCTTCGAGCCGGCCAGCAAGGAGCTGGCCCGCATCGATGCGTCCGGGCAGGTGCAGGCGCTCGGCGTCGGCGACACGGCCCTCATCGCCCGCTACCGCTCTGAGCCGGTCGTCGCTCTGCTCGTGGTGCCCCGCGAAGGCAAGGAGGCCTTCCCGAACGTCACCCCCGTCAACTTCATCGACAGGCACGTTCTGGACAAATTGCGTCGTCTGAACATCCATCCGTCCGAACTGTCCGATGACCTCACATTCTTGCGCCGCGTCAGTCTCGACGTGATTGGCCTGCCGCCGACGCCTGAAGAAATCCGTGCCTTCCTCGCGGACAAACGCTCTGACAAGCGTCAGAAGAAGATTGACGAACTGCTCGACAAACCTGGCTACTCGGCAATGTGGGCGACGAAGTTCTGCGACATCCTGCGGCCGAGCGGCTTCGACGGGAAACACGGGTTCACCGAGGCGGCGGAGATGCGTCGCTTCTACGATTGGCTTCGCGCCCGCGTTCAGGAGAACACGCCCTACGATCAACTGGCCGAGCGCATCCTCCTGGCCACCAGCCGTGAGGGTCGCTCCGAACAGGACTGGGCGAAGGAAGTGCAAGCGATCATGGAGGAGAACTCGGCGAAGACTGCCGACCTACGCGCCTACGCGGGCCGCAAGACGCTCGATCTGTACTGGCAGCGCGGCGGCGGAGGCGTCAAGGGTACGATGCAGGTGGCACACAGTTTTCTGGGCCTGCGCCTGGAGTGCGCTCAGTGCCATCGCCATCCGCACGACGTCTGGCAACAGGACGACCTGTTGAGCTTCGCGAACTTCTTCATGCGCGTGAGCCAGCCGGGCAGCAGCCCTCCTGCGCCGGCCATCGCCAAGGAGGCGGATCGGCTCGTCAAGGAAGCAAAGGAACTGAAGGACAACGCCAAGAAGATCGGCGACAAGGCGAAAGATAAGTCGCTGGCCAAGGACGAAGTGACGAAACTGCAAGCCGAGGTGAAGACTCTGAACGAGAAGGCCCAGGTGATGGAGGCAGCGGCCAGGCGACTCAAGGCCACGGAGATCCACACCAGCGGCAAGGCGGTCTTTGCCAGCGTGACAAGTACGCTGGGCAAGCAGGAATCGAAGCAGTTTCGGCTGCTGGGAGACGCGAAGGGACAGAGCATCCCTGACGACAAAGATCCTCGGGAAGCGGTCATGGCCTGGCTGCGGAAGCCGGACAACCCGTACTTCGCCCGGGCCATCGTCAACCGCGTCTGGGCGCACTACCTCGGCCGGGGCATCATCGACCCGCCCGATCATCTGTCGCCGCTCAATCCCGCGTCGCATCCGGAACTGTTGGCCGAGCTGTGTGCCGATTTCATCAAGTCCGGTTACGACCTGAAGCACCTGCACCGCACGATCCTGCGGAGCCGAACGTATCAGCAGAGCGCCAAAACGAATGCCACCAACCGGAGCGATACCTCGAATTACGCATCGTTTTACCTGCGCCGTCTGCCGGCGGAGGTGCTGGTCGATGCGCTGAATCACGCGACAGGCGGGAGTGAAACCTATCCGCCGGAACTGTACCTGCCCGCGGGTATCCGTGCGCTGGAGGTTGCCGGCAGCGTGGGCACGGAGCGGGGGCAGGCCAGCGTGCGCTACGCCTTCCAGATTTTTGGCCGGCCCATGCGCTCCCCTGATGGACAGTGTGATTGCGAGCGCGACACGAAGCCGACCATCGTGCAAACTCTGTACCTCACCAATCACCCGGCGGTGCAGCAGAAGATCGCGTCGCCGAAGGGGCGAATCGCACAGATCGTCAAGGATGTCGCGGGCGAGGGTACATGGATCGACGAACTGTATCTCTGGACGTTGAGCCGATTGCCGGCTGGTGAGGAAAGGCAGACGTGCGTGAAGCACGTCAAGGAAAGCAGTTCGCCGCAGCGCGGCCTGGAAGACGTGCTGTGGAGTCTGTTGAATACCAAGGAATTCCTGCTGAACCATTGATTGGCGAACCGGCTGCGTAAGCTGCCGGGTTTTGGGGCGAACCGGCAGCCTAAACTGCCGGGTTTTTGCGGTCGCCCCAACCCCGGAGCATACGCAGGCGGGTCGGGAGGAGAACAACATGAAACGTCGCGTCGTTCAGCGGGCCGGGGGAGCAGGGCGCT
>JBBRIK010000212.1:0-7394 GCA_038221045.1 Gemmatales bacterium | reverse complement strand
AGTCCCCTCGTCAGCGCCGTCGCGGCAGCCTTGCGGACGTTGCGGTCGGGATCGTACAGCTTCGACAACACCTTCTGAATCGGCGTCAGCTCCGTCTTACCCGCAACCCGAAGAGGACAGCGGATGTCCGCGATACTTTCGTCGAAGAGGCGAACGAAAGCGCTTCGGCCCGTCAGATACTTCTCTTCGAGGAGTTTCTCTTCCGGCTCGCTCAGCCGATGAGGCTTGAAGATGCGCGCCTTCGCGAGGAAGTGATGGTGCCGCGCCAGAACTGGATTCGCGAGCAGCAGTTGGACGGGGTCGTCCGCGACCCGGCACCACTCCAGGTCGAAGAAGATGAGGTGCTTGTTGATTTCGGTTCGCCGTTCGTCCGTCTTGCTTCGCAGAGCGCCGTTGCGCGGCTCGTCGGTCTTGGCGGCATGAATCAACTGAGCGAAGCAGACGGACCGATCCATCAGTTCGTAGAGGCCCTCCAACTCGACGAGGGCCTCGTGCAGCACTTCCGGGGCTGGCCCGCCTATGACGTCGATCTTGCCGCGATAGTTCGTCTCGAAGGTCCGGGCGCGTTTCAGCGCTTCGTCCAGGTCCGCGGTGATGCGTGGATCCTCGACACCTGCATAGAGGTCGCTGAGGGTCCAGTCCACACCGTCGGCACTGCTGCGTTTCGCTTCGGCTGTCTCGCTCATGGGCCGCTCTCCATCAAGGGGTCTGTGGTCGATGATAGATCCGCCGCACGGAATCGCAACCCCGCACCTGTGCTCCTACCCCACCGACGTCTCCCCATGCGGCGTCCAGCACACGGAGGAGTCTCCCCATTCCAGCCGCACGCTCCGCCCCTCGGCGACGTCCAGGAGAGCGGCGGCAAGGTTCGTACGACAGAGTTTCCGCAGACCGACATACGAGGTCGTCAAACGCGGATTGATCTCGATGACCTGGCCTCGCGTTCGTCCCAGAACGAGATCGACGCCGACGTAACCGAACAGGCCGGGGACAGTTTTCACGGCTGCCAATGCGAGTCGTCGGGCTCGTTCAGCGAGGGACGAGGACAGAGGCGCTCGCCCGCCCAGGTAATGAAATTGGCCATCGCTGGAGAGCGACTGCTTGGCAGGCATGAGGGTGACGCGCTGCTCGGACCCAATCAGCACGGCAACGCTCGCTGGGATGCCCTCCACCAGCTTCTGAAGAATGAAATCGACGTGCGGCTCGGCTTGCTTGATGCGCTCCAGATCCTCGACGGTGTTGACGAGATAGGTAGAGGTCGAGCCGGCTCCGAAACGCGGTTTGCACACGCCCGGCAGCAATCGGCGATCGATCGTCCATCCCATCTCTCCGAGTGAGAAAGTATCAGGAGTCGGAACGCGATGTTCCTTGAGGACGCCGGCCAGGGCGAGCTTGTCGGCGGTCAGCCGGACGGCGTCGAGTCCAGGACCGAGCAAGCGCCCGCCTGCGTCGATCACCTGGCGACAGCGCTCTTCGAGGATGCCATCGATTTCGGGAGCGATGACGATGGTCCAGTCGGAAGCGGCGGCCAGCCGGCGATAAGCCTGCTCCTCTGCGGCGACCCCGATGCGCTGACTCGGAAAGGCGACAGGAGGGAAATCGTCGGCCAGCAACCCCATCGGCTCGATGCCCGCGATACCCGCCAGATCGGTCATCAGGGCCGACAGCATGGCGAGGCCCTCGCCTCGCAGCGCCTGGGCCGTCGCCTCACTGTGCAGAGGCTGACTACAACAGTATTCGTAGACGAAGACCTTCATCAATACGTCGCCTGAAACCGAGAAGAACAGTTTCAGTGGAGTGGCGTTCCATTTCCTCCCGGCGTCGGGGGATTAGCAAGGGGGATCAACTCCGTGATGTGGATGGGGTCCAGACGCACGGTTCGATCGGGGAATTCGTCGCCGGGATTCGTGGGAATTCCGACGTGAACGAAGCGGTTGCCGACGAGGACGGTGTAGGGCTTGTCGATATCGTAAGTTGCGCCGTTGGAGAGCCGCATCCGAAACGGGACAAATGGCGTGGCAGTCAGAACAGCCAGAATTTCCGTCGGTGCCAAGGTGCATTCTCCTGAGGGGATCTCTCCAGCATTGTACACTGGGGAAGTTGGGATACGAGAGACCGAGAGAGAGACGATCTCATGAATGTTCTCGATAAGTTTCGCCTCGATGGCAAGCGCGCGCTGATTACCGGAGGCAGCCGCGGCCTGGGGCGAGCGATGGCCCAGGCGCTGGCCGAGGCGGGCGCTGACCTCATCCTCGTCGGCCGCGACGGCGTCAGTCTCGGCCAGGCCAGCGCGGAACTGCAAGCCCTTGGCCGTGGCGTCGAGACCGTGGCCGCCGATCTGACGACGGGCGAGGATGCGGAACACCTGTGCGACGTGGTGCTGAAGGACCACGCCCCGATCGACATACTCATCAACAACGTCGGCGGCAGACGCGAGAACATCGCGACGGAAGCCATGTCGCTTGCGACCTGGCGGCGGCTCATCGACCTCAATCTGACGTCGGTCTTCGTCTGCACGAAGCGGCTCGGGGCGCCGATGCTCGCACGCGGCTGGGGACGTGTCATCAACATCGCGTCGATTTGCGGCCAGATCGCGACGCGCAATATTCATGGCAGGCACTACGAGACCGCGAAGGCGGCTGTCGTCGGCTTTACCAAGGCTTTGGCCGCCGACTGGGCACCGTCGGGAGTGACGGTCAACGCCATCGCGCCGGGCGGGTTCATGACCGACGCGAATCGCCGCTGGTTCGCGGAGCGCCCTGAGTTCCGCAAGGAGGTGGAGGGGATCATTCCGATGGGACGACTCGGCGAACCGGAAGAGATTGGCGCGCTAGCCGTCTACCTCGCCGGCGATGCCTCGCGCTACATGACCGGAGCGCTGCTCGTAATCGATGGGGGATATACGCTTTGGTGAGAAAGGGGAGAAAGAGGAGCGCGAAACGGCAAGCCACGGGCTTGCCGTTTCGCGCGCTTCTTTCTTCGCGCGCTCTTCTCTCTCATTTCACTTCGACTGCGAGGGCAGCAGCGTCGGCTTCGGGATGAAGCCGTTGAAGCTGTCGCCGTAGCCCATCCGCGCTCCGTAGAAGGGCAGGTTGTAGGCCGGACGCGCTCCGGGATTCTTCGGATCATCCGTGTCGGGTGACGCGAAGATCCGCGGCGCGACGCGATAAGCGCCGAACGCCGAGTCCCCTGTCGTCAGATACGGCACTCGAATATCCTCTCGCGTCCCATGGTCTTTCTGACCCTGCGCCCGTTGCGACGGCGTCCGATCCGCCCACGCCGGCGCGGAGAGGACCATCAACATCAGCAAAGCCCCCATCGTCTTCATGTCTCGTTCTCCTGTTCTCGTTTCCGCTTTGGCCCCTACCAAATTCCTACTCCATTCTAGCTCTTGACTTCATGAGAACGCGAGAATATCCTTTTATTTAGAAATACGCCGAACTATCTAATTACAGGATGTGCCTGTGATGCGGATCAACAAGGTCTTCAAGGCGCTGGCCGATCCGACGCGACGAAAGCTCCTTCAACTGCTGCGCGCGGGAGAGATGTCCGCGGGAGAGTTGGCGGAGCATTGCGACATGAGCAAGCCGTCGGTATCGCATCATTTCAACGTGCTGAAGGATGCGGAACTGATCGCGTCGCGGCGCGAGGGCCAGAACATTTACTACTCTCTCAACACCACGGCTGTCGAGGATTTGCTGACGGTCCTGATGAACCTGTTCGCGCGTGACTCGGCGAATGGCAAGGAGACGAACTCATGAAACGCTGGGTGTTCATCGCTCTGGCCTTGACTGCCGCCGCTGTCGCCTCGGCGCTGGCGGCGTGGAATGGTCTCTTCGGCGAATTGCCGCCGCGCGTGCCCATCCACTGGGGCGTCAGGGGCCAGCCCGATGGTTGGGTTGCGCGGAGACTTCATCAAAGACTTAGTGAACGCTGAGATTGGTGGGGCGTCAGGGGCCAGCCCGATGGTTGGGTTGCGCGGGCCGACCTGCTGCCCTACTTGATGATCCCGCCCCTCGTCATGGTGCTGATGGTCGCGCTGACGCTGGTCCTGCCCTGGCTGTCTCCGAGGCAGTTCAGCGTGGAAAGTTTTCGTTCGACGTTCGGGTACGTCATGATGCTGTGCGTGGCCCTGTTCGCCTACATTCATGTGATCATGCTGATCTGCTACCTGACGGACATCAACGCCATTCACCTGATGGTCGGAGGGATGATGTTCTTCTTTGCCCTGCTTGGCAACGTCATGGGCAAGGTGCGGCGCAACTTCTGGATGGGGGTACGAACGCCCTGGACGCTGGCCAGCGATCCGGTCTGGATCCGCACGCATCGAGTGACGGCCTGGCTCTGGACCGCCGGCGGAGTGGTCCTGGGTGTGGCCGTGCTGCTGGGACTGCCGCTCGAGTGGAGCCTGCCGCCCTTGTTCGTCATGGTGATCTATCCGGTGATCTACTCCCTCGTGCTGTACAAGCGGCTCGAAAAGCAGGGGAAGTTGCACGATGGGGAAGTGAGTCCCACCGTGTAATTTGGAAGAAGCCGCTCCCTTGCGGTCGCGGCTCGCAAGCAGTCGCGGCTCGTGTTGAAACTGCGCTTTAGCCGCATTCAGACTCCTCGTTCGCCGCGCGCCTGCGCTGGCGCAGTTCCTCCAAGCGCTGGCGGATCACTGCCTCTTGGCCGCGATCGACGGGTTCGTAGTAGCGTCGCTCTTCGGGCAGGTAGTCCTGGGCGCTCCAGGCGTCGGGCTGATCGTGGCTGTACTCGTAATCGATCCCGTGGCCCAATTTCTCCGAGCCGCGATAGTGGCTGTCGCGCAGATGCTTCGGCACCTCCAGCGTTCGGCCATTTTTCACGTCCTCACGAGCCTTGGCGATGGCCATCGTCGAGGCGTTCGACTTCGGAGCGCAGGCGAGATACGTCACCGCCTGGGCGAGGTTGAGTTGGCACTCCGGCAGGCCGACGAACTCGACTGCTTGCAGCATCGCCGCCGCCAACGGCAACGCCTGCGGATCGGCATTGCCGACGTCTTCCGAGGCAAAGATGATGAGCCGGCGCGCCAGGAAGCGCGGGTCCTCTCCCGCCTCCAGCATCCGGGCCAGCCAGTAGACCGCCGCGTCCGGATCGCTGCCGCGCATGCTCTTGATGAAGGCGCTCGTCACGTCGTAATGCTCGTCTCCCGTGCCGTCGTGAAGCAGGGTCTTGTTCTGGATCGACTCCTGGGCCACTTCGAGGGTGAATTCCACCGGCTTTGTCTCCGCCGACAGCACGCCGACCTCCAGGGCGATGAGCGCCCGCCGGCCGTCGCCGTCGCAGACCTCGGCCAGGAAGTCGAGGGCCGCCTCGCTCATGTTCACCGGGATGTTGCCCAGCCCGCGCTCGGCGTCGCTCAGCGCCCGGCGGATCAACGCGCGAATGTGGTCGCGCGTCAGCGGCTCGAAGGTGAAGATCTGGCTGCGGCTCAGCAGTGGGCCATTGATGGCGAAGAAGGGATTGTGCGTGGTCGTGGCCACAAGGATGACACGTCCCTCCTCGACGTCGGGCAACAGCACGTCCTGTTGCGAGCGGTTGAAATGGTGCAGTTCATCGACAAACAGGATGGTTCGCTGTCCACTGCCTTCGAGTTCGGCCCGCGCCTCCTGGAGCAACTCGCGCAACTCCTTGAGTCCACCGGCGACGGCGTTGAGCGGGCGAAATCGGCAGCGCGTCTGGGCCGCGATGACGTGGGCGAGCGAGGTCTTGCCGCAGCCGGGAGGGCCGTGGAAGACGACAGAACTGAGGCGATCGGCGGCGAGCAGCCGGCGCAGGAGCTTGCCTGGCCCGAGGAAGTGTTCCTGGCCGACGAACTCGTCGAGAGTGCGAGGCCTCATCCGCGCCGCGAGCGGTTGGGCAGCGCGCAGGTGGGCCTCCTCGATCTGGCGAAACAGGTTGGCGGATGGCGGACGTGACTTGCTCATTGTTGAATTATACCACGCCGCAGTCGCCTCGATGATGGTGTCGGACCTCGTGCCGGAGTACAACTGCCAGGAGAGAAAACCTCGCCTTGACGGGAGTCCTCAGAGGCATCGACCGTGCAACTCGGCTATTGCACCAACGTCCACGCGGGCGCCGATCTGGAGCAGACCCGCGCCAACCTGCAACGCCACGCCGTCGGCGTCAAGGAACGCGTCAGTCCGGGTGAACCACTCGGCATCGGCCTCTGGCTGTCGGCTGCCGCCGCCGCCTCCCTGCGCCGGGGAGCAGCCCTCGACGACTTTCGCGACTGGCTCGGTGAGGCAGGTCTTCTGCCGTACACGGTCAATGGGTTCCCGTATTACGACTTCCATCAGAAGGTCGTCAAGCATCAGGTCTATCTGCCGACGTGGCGTGATCCCGCTCGGTTGGCCTTCACGCTCGATCTGATTGCCATTCTCGACGGGCTGCTTCCGCCGGGCGTCGAGGGCAGCAGCTCGACGTTGCCGCTGGCCTGGGGACTGCCGATACCATCAGCGGTCGAGTTGGACGAACACGCCGCCGCCCTACGCACGGTCGCGGTGGCGCTGGCGCGGCTGGAAAAGGAGAAGGGCCGGCTCATTCATCTGTGCCTGGAGCCGGAACCGGGTTGTGTCTTGCAGCGCTCAAACGACATGGTCCACTTCTTCGAGGAGCATCTGCTGCGCCGTCAGGACGAAGCGACACTTCGGCGTTATCTGCGCATCTGTCACGACGTCTGTCATGCGGCGGTCATGTTCGAGGAACAGGCGGACGTTCTGAACTGCTATCGCCACGCGGGCCTGCTTGTCGGCAAGGTGCAGGTGTCGGCGGCGGTCTGTCTGCCGCTGGAGCGAACGACGCCGGCGCAGCGAAGCGCGGCGCTGGAGCAACTGGCCGGCTTTCACGAGGAGCGCTACTTGCATCAGACGATGGTACGAGCGCCGGGAGCGGAGCCGAACTTCTACGAGGATCTGCCGCTCGCGCTGGCTGCCGCGGATCGAACTCGCCTTGAAGGCGAGTGGCGCGTTCACTTTCATGTCCCCATCTATCTGGAGCGATTTGGTCTGTTGGAGGCGATGCAAAATGCAATCCGCGAGTGTCTGCACGAGACGAGAGAGGATGGCATCCCACACTTCGAGGTCGAAACGTACGCCTGGACGGTGTTGCCTGCCGCGTTGCGACAGCCGCAGTTGGCCGACGGCATCGCGGAGGAGATTCGCTGGCTGCGTGCGTTATGGAACTCACGTCCGGAGTTGCTGAGTCGAGTATGAGAAAAGCGACAGACGGGGCGAGCGGCACGGCGTAAGCGTGCCGGGGTGGGCGGTACCGGCCCGCGTACGCCGGGGCGCACGCCCCCGCTGGCGCTTTTATCCAACACGACTCAGCAACACCCGACGTGGGGTCCAAAAAGCCCGCCGCCCGCGACACAA
>JBBRIK010000211.1:0-7413 GCA_038221045.1 Gemmatales bacterium | reverse complement strand
ATCGGTTCGTAAGACGACGCAGAGCGTCGAAGAAGCCGTTCCCACGCAGAGCGTGGGAACGAGGGGCGCGAGGAGCGCATCTGAGAGTGCGCAGCGTGTTTGCGGGCTGTGAGGACAGGACCGTGTCATGATACACATTCGTCCAATGACGTTCGGCGATATGGAACTCGGCCTGCGGCTGCGCCAGCAAGCGGGCTGGAACCAGACCGTCGCCGACTGGGCGCGATTCCTGCGTCTTCAGCCGGACGGTTGCTTCGTCGCCGAACAGGACGGCAAGGGCTGCGGGACCGTCACAACTTGCATCTTCGGCGAAATCGGCTGGATCGGCATGATGCTCGTCGAAGAGCAACTGCGCGGACGCGGCATCGGCCGCGCCTTGATACGGCACGCACTCGACTTCCTTGAGGCTCAGGGGGTCCGTAGTGTTCGCCTGGACGCCACCCCGAAGGGAGAGCCTCTCTATCGCAGTCTCGGTTTCGTCGAGCAATTCTCACTCGCCCGATTCGCCGGTAGCCCGCTCAAGGGCGACACCGTACCCGGCGTGGAAGTCGCGGAGCGCGCGCACTGGGAAGCAGCCTGTCGTCTCGACCGAACGGTGACAGGGACGGATCGCCGCCGGCTTCTGCTGTCTCTGTTTCACGAACGACCCGAGGAGGTGCGCATCGTCCGTCGCGGCGGCGCGGTGATTGGCTTCCTCACGGCGCGGCGAGGCCTGCGCGCCTGGCAGATCGGGCCATGTCTGGCGACGGCGGAGGCGGGACCACTGCTGCTGACCGATGCTCTGTCGCGTTTCGGGGATCGCGACGTCTATATTGACATACCCCTGTCACAGGGGCCGGCCATTGCGCTCGCGACTCGACGGGGCCTGCGTCAGGTGCGGACGCTATTGCGGATGGGTCGTGGAGACGCCGTCAGCGAGCGTGTACAACAGTTGTGGGCCAGCTCGGGACCGGAGAAGGGATGACCGTGCAGCCATGATATCCGACGTCGAACATCTCGAAACCCTGCTCAGCGAACCGACGCCCCTCGTCGTCGAAACGATGGCCCGTCTCGATGGTGACCTGATCTTTCTCGGCGTCGGCGGCAAGATGGGGCCGACGCTCGCTCGCATGGCCAAACGCGCTGACGAACAGGCGGGCAAGCGTCGCCGCATCCTCGGCGTCTCACGCTTCACCAACCCGGCCGAACGTGGCAAGCTCGAAGGCTGGGGGATCGAGACCATCGCCGCGGACCTGCTCGAACCCGAACAACTGGCCGGCCTGCCCGACGTGCCGAACGTCGTGCAGATGACCGGCATGAAGTTCGGCTCGACCGGCAACGAAGCCCGCACCTGGGCGATGAACGTCTTCCTGCCGGGAACGATCGCTCAGAAGTACCGCCAGAGCCGGCTCGTCGCTTTCTCGACCGGCAACGTCTACGGCCTGAGTCCGGTCAAGCAGGGCGGTTCGCTCGAAGGCGATCCAATGCATCCCTCCGGCGAGTATTCGCTCAGCGCCGTTGGCCGCGAACGCATCCTCAGCTATTTCTCAGGAACCCATCAGACGCCGATGGCGATTCTGCGTCTCAACTATGCGACGGAAATGCGCTACGGCGTCCTTGTCGATATCGCCAGGAAGGTCCACGCCGGCGAGGCGACCGACCTGACGATGGGCCATTTGAACGCCCTCTGGCAGGGCGACGCCAACGCGATGAGTCTGTGCGCCTTCGCTCATGTTGCCGTTCCGCCGTTCGTCGTCAACCTGGCCGGCCCGGAAGTGCTGAGCGTGCGCCGGGTCGCCGAGGCGCTGGGCCGCTTCCTCGACAAACCGCCGCGCTTCGAGGGCAAGGAGGCGGACGACGCGCTGCTGTCGAATGGACAGCGAGGCCATCGTCTGTTCGGCTATCCGCGTGTTGGGCCGCATCAGATGATGGAGTGGATCGCGGACTGGGTTCGCCGCGGCGGCGCGAGCCTCGACAAGCCGACGCACTTCGAGGTCCGCGATGGCAACTTCTGAGCCGCCGCGACGCAACTCCAGCGTCACTTTGGCTTGCTCCAGGCGACGGCGCTGAACATCAGCATGATCGTCGGCGCTGGCCCCATGAAACGAATGATCGTCTGTTCCAGAAGGGGTGAGCAGGACCGTGAGGCCCCTTGGGTAACAGAGGCGAACAGACTCGCCTTGCGGAATGGGACGCGGATAAGCGGATTTTCGCGGATCAGAACAGAGAATGAAATCCCGAGTCAATATGAACTCGACAAGATTTCCGGACACTCCCCCTTCTGTCTTGATCCGCGAGCATCCGCATAATCCGCGTTCTTCCGCGTCCCCTTGTCTCTCGACCATCCACCTTCCGGAACAGACGATTGGTCCGAAGCGCTTGGGGAGACCGATTGCCGACGAGACCATCGCCACAGCAGCGGCCATCCTGCAAGGGCTATTCGCGGCTCAGGGAGCGCCTCTGGCCTTCAGGGGGGAGAACGGCTCGGAGTGGCGAGGCCAGGAGGTCCAGGCCGTGCTGCTGACTTGCAGACGCGCGTGGACAAAAAAATGAATAAAATGACCTGTCCCAAGGAAGTATCATGGTAAAAGACCGCTGTGCGGACACGGACCCCCAACAGGCAGAAGCAACCCTGATGGCGACGAAAACACTAAACGGGTTTATTGAGTACTTGCGTCGCGGCGCTCAGTTGTCTGACGAGGCTGGCCTGACGGATGGCGAACTGATGGCGGCGTACGTCGCACGACATGACCAGGCAGCCTTCGAGACCCTCGTGCGCCGGCACGGTCCCATGGTCCTGGGCGTGTGCCGGCGCATTCTCCGCAATGACGCCGACGCCGAGGACGCTTTTCAGGCCACCTTTCTGGTGCTGGTCCGCAAAGCCAACACCATCCGGACGAAGACGAGGGTGAGCAACTGGCTGTACGGGGTGGCTCATAACACGGCATTGAAGGCGAAGTCTATGAATCGGCAGCGGCAGGCAAAAGAGCGCGAAGCCGGGACCCTCTCGAAAGGGCAAGCCGGCGAGGAAGTCTGGCAGCAGGCGCAAGCCTTGCTGGACGAAGCGATGAGGGGTCTTCCCGACAAGTACCGCGTCGCCATTGTCCTATGCGATCTGGAAGGAAGAACCGTCAAGGAAGCGGCTCGTCAACTCGCCTGTCCCCAGGGAACCGTTGCCACCCGACTATCGCGCGGCCGCGTCCTGCTCGCCAAACGGCTGTCCCGGCATGGCTTGACGTTGTCGGCTGGGACCGTGGCAGCCGTTCTGAGCGAAGGGGCGGCGTCCGCGAGTGTGTCGGCTTCCCTGGTTGGATCCACGATTACAGCCGCAACCACGGTCGCGGCGGGGCACGCGACAACTGGAATGATCTCGGCGAAGGTCGTCACTTTATTGGAAGGAGTGCTGAAAGCAATGTTGCTGACGAAGATCAAGATCGCCTCCGCCGTGTTGGTGATGATGGGCGTGTTCGGCGTCTCCGTAGCGCTGTTGGTGCTCCCTTTGGAGGCAGCACAACCAACCGCGCAAGTCAACCAAGGCAAGGCAGACCCCCCAAAGAAGAAGGAGCGTCCTGGGGACCAACCGAAGGAAGCCAAGAAAGGGCAGCCGAAACCGGCACTGGAGATCGCCGTGATCGTGAAGGCCCACCTTTACGAGGTCGATGACGCCTTCTACAAGAAACTCTCGAAAGTGAAACGGCTCTCGAAGGAAGATCTGGAGAAGTTGGAACGGCAGATCGTTGGTCCGCCCAAGCCGAAACAACCCGAAGAGGAAACGTTGTTCAAGCTCCTGGGAAAACAAAAGTTGCTTCTGACGGGCAAGGAAATCAAGCTCGACATCGGCAAGGAAGGAGCTTTGCTGTCCTTGAACAAGGCGATCGATTGCTTGCCCAGCCCGGACCAACTTGAACGAGGGCAGAAAGGCCCGCAAACGGTTCAGGAAGGGGTGTCTCTCGTCGCCCAAATGCAAATCAGCGCGGACCGACGTTATGTGCGCGCGAAATTCACCGAGAAAAGCGCGGAACTCGAGGACATCGAAAAAGTCAAAGTACTGGACAACACAGGGAAGGAAGTCCTGGCGGAAATTCCGTTTCTGAAGGAGTCCGGGCATTCGCAGGTGCGCGATATTCCGGACGGCGGTTCCTTCCTCCTCCCCCTTCAATACCGGACCCGCGAGGCCAAGAACAAGGATCGGTGGTTGGTCGTGAGTATCACGCCCCGCATCTACCTTGAGGAGGAAGAGCAACAGATTCGCGGCCAAGCTCCCAAGTGATTCCATGCACGCCATCAGAGGAGCTGCGATCATCGTTTCGGCCACTTCGGAGCGCCGAACCGTCAGCGCCGAATGATCGGCGCTGGGATTGGAACGGGGCAACAGTTGGTTAAGATCCAAGATGCACCGGCCCTACGGCTCGCCTGTCCACTGCTGCCAGCCTGGCTGGCTGGCCGAAAGGATGATCGCCGCCGAATTTTTGAACGGTCGGCTTCGGTCACTCGTCTTCCTTAATGGGGAGGATGCGGCGCGATTCGACCGTCGCCGCGACACCCGCCGACAATCAAAGGAGGCTTCCATGAAAATGCTTGTTCCGTCCCTGGCACTGTTGGTCTTCGTCACCGCGGAGGCTCAGGCCATCAAGATCACCGCCTTCACGGACACCGACACTTTCGTCCAACGCGCCCAGGATATCGCGATTGCGAAATGTACCGGACCCGTCCTCGACGGCCGGGACCACGATGACGGCCTTTACCCCGTTGACGTGCAAATCGTTACGGTACTTAAAGGGGTAAAAAAGCCGGGCAAGGCCACGATCGCCACGATCTACCCGATGGAAGTGGGCAAGACCTACCTCCTCACCAGCCTGGGCGGGTCCGCCCACGGCACAGACTTTTTGGCCATCCCCCAACTGGCGGTGGTCGAACTGCCCCCGAACTTCCGGCTCGACGATCTCAAAGGCAAGAAGGTCGCCGAGCAGGTGCAGGCGGTGTTCGCCGCGCGCCGACAGGAGAACGAGCGGCAGCAGCGCTTGCTGGAGGAGGAGAATCGGTTGCTGGATAAGGCGGTGTCCAAGTAGGCCGCCGAACCAACCGTTGGTGCGACACGAGGTCGCAGATGTAAGGCGAAGGGCAGGAATTACTTTACCCGTAGCTGAAGTCGCCCGAATTCAGGTGCAGCCCCGCACCAGAAGTGGGGGGACGTAAGCTTCGGGTAACAAATCAAATGCCGTTCGCCTAAGCGAACTCCCACCGGTCGCCTGCGAGAAGGACCTTCGCATCTTCAATCCTCGCCAGCGCCATCTCCCTCAGCTCTCTCTGGTTCACACCGATACCCTCAATGGCGCGCGTATCACCTCCATCCGGCAATGATGCTGTTTTCCATGATACACATGCCGGACTCGCGAGCCCTCCTCCCTCTGGGGGCGCTGGGAGGCGGCTCGAAAACCTGCAACCTGGTGGCTTTCTATCTCTTCAAGGAGCAGCGGTGATGCGGAGACTGGAGGTCAGTACGCACTCCGACCGACCACACTCCCAAAGTGTGTGTGGCGCACCCGCAATGCAACGAATGTCCAGGTGGCAGGATGGCTGTCTGACAGGCAGAACGCAAGAGCATCGGAACCGTCTCGGAGCGCCGATTGGCGCTTCGAGACGGCCGAGACAAGTCGCTCACTTATCGGTTTTGTTCTCGGTCTTCTTGTCCTTCTCGGGAGTCGTCTTGTCCTTGACGGGCGTCTTGTCCTTCTCGGGGGTTGTCTTGTCCTTGGCGGGCGTCTTGTCCTTTTCCGGGGCCGGCTTGTCCTTCGGCTTCGGCTGAATCGCCTTCAACTGCTCCTCGGTCAGCAGTGCCTTCTTCTTCTTCTCGATTTCGCTCATCAGTTTGCTGCGCTCGGTGCCGATTTCCTTGAGGTCCTTCTTCTCATCGTCGGTGTACTTGTTGGCCTCGTAGACGGCGGTCTGGATTTCCTTCTTGTTCTTGCCATCTTCCTTCGCCTTTTTCTCCGCGTCGGCACGCGCCTTCTTGCGCTCGGGAGTCGCGGTGATCGCGTCCATTTTCTTCGCCAATTCGTCAACCTTCGACTGATACTCGGTTTTCAGTTCATCGAGCTTCTTCTGCTGGTCCTCAGACAGGGTGATCTGCTTGGGGAAGGTGAACGGCCCCGTCTTGACGACCGGCTTCTTGTCGTCCTTCTTGTCGGCGGGCTTCTTGTCTTCAGCCGGCGCGAAACCGGTCAGAGCGAACGTCAGAGCGAACACGAACAGGATACGCAAGAGACTCTTCACGATGCGACCTCCAGGCGGGAAACGGGAGTGAGTGTGAGCCTTACGGCTCGGGGTGAGGAATGATTGTAACGGAGACAATTCCCCCTCCGCCAGTGTTATTTTTCGGCTTTTTTCGACGCCGGCAGGGGAGTGGAGGAGATTGCGGGCTGGGTTGTCTTTCCCGCTTGGGGTGTGGCGCGTTCGCCGAGGAGGAGGGCTACGCCGCAAGCGGCAAAACCCGGAAGGGACTGCTATACTATCCCGCATGAACGGAACCTGGAACACCCTTGAAATTGCCGGCAAGTCCGCTGATGTCTACGAACTCGAAGGGGGTCTGAAGCCTCGCTTCGGCGTCCTCTACCTGCACGGCTCCGGACTTGAGACCCTGCGCGGGCGGACGGCCTTCACTCGGCTATTCGATGAACTTCGGCTGGCGTGTGTCTGCCCGGCGGGACAAGTCTCGTGGTGGGCGGATCGCATCTGCCCGGCGTTCGATCCGCAGCGGACGCCCGAGCGCCATGTCGTCGAGAACGTATTGCCGGTCTTCGCCGAGCGTTGGGGACTGCGCGAACGCAGCGTCGGTCTGCTGGGAATCAGCATGGGCGGACAGGGCGCGCTGCGGATCGGCTTCCGGCATCCCCAGCTATTCCCCGCCGTGGCCGCCATCAGTCCCGCCATCGAGTATCACGACCTTTACGACCAGGGCTACAACGTCGCGGAGATGTACGACAGCAAAGAGCAGTGCCGGCAGGACACCGTCCCCATGCACATTCATCCGTCGCGCTATCCGCCGCACCTCTTCTACTGCATCGACCCGGACGACCATCCCTGGTATCGGGGTTGCGATCGGCTGCACGAGAAACTCAACGCTCTGGGGGTGCTGCATACGATCGACCTGACCACGCGGGCCGGCGGGCATTCGTGGGACTACTTCGACCGCATGGCCGACCGCGCCCTCCGCTTCCTCGTCGCGGGCCTCGAACAGGAATCGCGTCGATTGATGTGAGGAAGAGCGCGACGCCGCAAGCGGCAAGATGGGCCGTCCACATACAGTCCTCGTTCCCACGCTCTGCGTGGGAACAAGGGGGCGAGAGGGGCGTCTCCATCTTGGCCTTTCCAAAAAGACGCGAATCGGGTCCAATCCGCGACGACAGTCCCGGAGACGACCATGGCTGCGGTTTC
>JBBRIK010000210.1:0-7418 GCA_038221045.1 Gemmatales bacterium | reverse complement strand
CTCAGCGGGTGCATGGCGGTTCGCTTGTGGTGCCGCCAGGTAGTGAATCTGTGACAGGAAGAGCCGGATGCCTTAATTGGGCACGTCCGGATCTGTGGGAGGGGCGGCGCGCGAGCGCCGCCCCGACCCGGCGACACCGTTGTCACAACTCGCTTGTGATAAACAACTTGCGGCTTCAGTAACGGTACTCCGGCAGCGCGGACGCCGGAGGGGCCGCGACAGGACCAAACGGAACCCGTTGATCCGCACGGAACGGAACTGATCGCCCCGCACGCCGAGGGGAGGCTGCCTCCCGAAGGTTATGGCTTGTGGCAGTGAAAGTTTCCTGTCACAATTCTGAAAGGTGGTCCTGGTCTGGGGAAGTCTCGTGATCCCTGCCTGTAACGACGATGGCTATCTGCCTCCGGGGATTCATCCAGCCACCCTGGAGGAAATCGCCGCTCGGTTCGGACAGGAATCCGAACTGCGCCAGGTGTAGATGGAATCGCTTCGGTGGTTGACCGATCTCGCCAGGCGTGCCGGCGTGCTGAGAATCGTCGTGGATGGAAGTTTTGTCACGGACAAACTGGAACCGAACGACGTGGATTGTGTTCTGCTGATTGGGCCAGGCTTCCCGAACGACCCGACGGCGGAAGCAGAACTACTCGCTGGCCTGCCGTTCATCCGCCTGGACCTGGTGGACGCGGAAGCTTTTCGCCAACTCACGGAAATCACTTTTGCCACCGACCGGAACCTGGTTGCCAAGGGAATGCTGGAGGTCTGCCCATGAGTATTGAAAACCGGCGCCAACTGGAGAACACACGGACGAAACTCCAGGAACTGGAGCAACTGTACGCGAAAACGGAACAGGAACCAGTGGCCGACGAACATGTCCGTGAGCTGACGTTGCGCTCCCTCAAGTAACGGATGAACCGATTCACGGAGGAAATCGCTCGGTTTGAAGCCCGCGTCAGCCAAACCAAGGGATAAGCCTCTCCGAAACGATTGACCATGCGCAGGCGCAAGACACCACCCGAAAGGGGAAAGGGAAACAAAGATAAGGGGTCAAACCCCGTTGTTTTAAGATAATGCCACCACGCTACTTATGGCGTCGGGCAGACAATGAGGCTGACCATTCCCATCGATCCGCGGGAGTTCGCGAAACCGCTCGGTTAGAACAAGGGGGCTTGACCCCTTTTCGTTGTTCGGCCTACGGTCCTTTTTCAGCATCAGGATACAATACCCGTTGTCTGCCCGTCAGGCTGCCCTGGCGAAGAACGGGGATCGGAGGGACCGATGGCCTTCGACGCAACCCTAGCCGAACGCATCCGCCAAGGACTGACCCGGCGCAAGAACATCGACGAGAAGAAGATGTTCGACGGAATCGGCTTCCTGCTCAACGGCAACATGCTCGTCGGCGTGTGGAAGGACTCGCTGATCGTCCGCCTCGGCCCGGACGAGGGGGACGAGGCGCTGAAGGGACCGAATGTCAAGGCGTTCGACATCACGGGCCCTGCGATGAGGGGCTGGGTGCTGGTCGAGTTGGAGGGCATCGAGGACGACGACCATCTGCGTGCCTGGATTCAGCGTGGGGTCAAGTTCGTCGGGAAGCCGCAAGGGAAGTGACAGCGCTGGGGTGACAATATGGCAAAGCCAAAAAAGGCGCAAGACATCGACGGCTACATCTCGCAATTCCCCGCCGACGTTCGGACGATACTTGAACTCGTGCGGACGACGATCCGCCAAGCTGCACCAGACGCCACGGAAACGATCGGCTACCTGATGCCCGCCTTCAAACAGCACGGGATTCTGGTGTATTTCGCGGCATGGAAGAACCACATCGGGATGTATCCGCCGATCTCCGGCGACAAGGCCCTGGAAAAAGCCATTGCTCGCTATGCCGGGCCGAAGGGAAATCTTCAGTTCCCGCTGGATGAACCAATTCCCCTCGACCTGATTGAGCGGATCGTGAAGTCGCGGGTGAAGCAAGACACAAAGAAAGCGACGGCAAGGCGGAAGAAAAATCCTCAGACCTCACACAAGCCGAGGACATCAAAGTGATTATCGAGATCATTGAGGAGCCAATTCGGTTTCACCTGCACGGCATCGGGGGCGTTGTCGAGAACGAGCGATACGGCGAGGTTGGCTTGCGCCTGATGAACGAAATGTGGCAGGTGGTCAAAGGGGCCGGAATCCCGACGACAGGCATCAATCATTGGGTTTACCTGCCTGACAAAAGGATGTTCGTCGGCGTGGAACTCCGAAGCCCACAGCAGTCTCAGATTCCCGATCAGCTTGAGCCGCTGGAGTTCGAGTTGCAGCGGTCCATGAAGCATGTCCACGTTGAGCCGTATCAAACATTGCCTCAAAAGTGGAAGGACTTGAAGGCAGAGCTTGCGACTCGTGGCGAGGTCATCGGCTCCCCATCGCTGGAAATTTACGGCCATCACTGCGACGAGCCGTCCAAGTTGGAAACAACGATATTGATCGGCCTCCAGGCAAAACCAGCGTGATCCTGCCGATGGCTGAACCGGAGACAAAGATAAGGGGTCAAACCCCGTTGTTTTAAGATAATGCCACCACGCTACTTATGGCCTCGGGCAGACAATGAGGCTGACCATTCCCATCAATCCGCGGGAGTTCGCGAAACCGCTCGGTTAGAACAAGGGGGTAACCGTTCACCTGTCCGCGAGCAGTGAAGGGGCGGGGAGTCCTTGGGGATGTGCAACCAGCGCTTCGTACAAGTAGCCCAGGGCCGACCGGCCTTGTAGCCGCCGCGTTTGTACCACCGTCAACATCCGCTCCACGAACCGGCACCCGGCCTCGCTGTGACAGCCAAAGGCATTCTTCCGCCACAGCACCCCGCGGCGCAGCACCCGCTCCGCGTGGTTGTTCGTCGGCTCCACCCCTTCCGTCACCACAAACCGCCACACGGCTGGCAACAACCCCAGCACGTTCGCACAGAACGTCGCGGCTTTCGCATCAGCGCAGCGGCAGCCGGACCAGAGCAAACGTTCCAGTTCCCGCGCGGGGGCGTCGAGCCGTTTTTGCAGCGTCTGCCGGTCGCAGCCGCCCCCACGGAACAGGTGCCACTCGTTGACTACCTGCTCGGTGACACGCTGTAACTTCTTCCCCAGACGCGCCGCCGCGCCGCCACGGTCCACCAGATGCGGAAAAGGTGTCAGGAACCGATCTGAAGATCTTGGAGAGTGGTAATGTCGGTTCCTGACCCATTTTCCGGTCCTTTCCGATGAGTCTGCCACCGGCTGGCTTCGGCGAAGCGGGCGCCGAAATCCTCGGCCGTGGACCAGGGCCAGCGCGGTTGGGGATTCGCGGCGGCGCCGAGAATGTCCAGGTCCCTTTTGCCTTCGCTTTCCGTCCAGGCCTTGATGAACACCAGCAGTTGGGCGCCCGACACGCCGTGGGCGAGTTGGAGGCGGTGGGACGGCAGCTGGTAGCAGGCCGGCTCCCATTCCTCGCGCGCCCAGGCGGACAGGAATTCAAGCTCGTCGTGTGTCAGCTTCATGGTGCGCCGTCCTCATAGGTATACCCTTGAAGGGCGCCGGGCATAAGCTTCTCTTCGGCAACCCATTGTTCAGGCGTCATCGCCAGATCCGGGGGGCTTTTTTGGCTTCCGTAATCCCTGGCGCGCAACTCCATCTTCGCCCTTGAGTATCGCAGCGGCATCCGTGCGGATACGACCAAAGACTGGCCGTCCATGTCGTATTCTACTGCTCGTTGGCAGTACGGGCACATAATCGCCCCGCCGGGTGCTTGCCCGACCACCGCCCGGAATTCCGGTTTTGCTTGATCCGCGTTTGGTACCATCTCAGCAAGGAGGTCACGGATCTCTTGCCCGCAGCCGGGGTGAGGACAGGGTTGGTGAGGCCACGGAGCCATGAACGCTACCAGAAGGAACCGCCCAGCCATGCGTCATCACGCAGACGGCGCTTGACATTCATCGTTGGACTAAACCGCTCATCCGGGAACCGTAACCCGCCCGCTATGGACACACTATCTATTTTCCAGGTCTCCTATTCTTGTACCCTCTCCGCATCCTCCTCACAAGCGCTTTTTCCAAAGCCAAGAGTCCAGCGACGTCGAGGCACTCCACGCGGACCTGCCTTCTGCTTCTCGCCGCATGCTCTTGCCAGGACCGCGGCGCGCACCCCGGACGCGACGCTTTCATCTCTATTGCCTCGCTTCTTCCGCTTTCCTGCCGGCCAATCCTACGAGCTATCCGGCAACGACATCGACGACAAACCCTCGCCCGGCCCCTCTTGGTCCGCCGGCCTGAAAAAAAGGTCAGGCCCCGAACCGAAAACCAGGACAAATCGGTAAGATGCTGGGCAGCGAGCCGGATCCGTTCTCTCTTCAATCTCCTTGAACGTGATTGATGACAACAGGTGCAGGGGCGCTGTGGAAGTGTGGCTCGATCCGCGATACGTTGCCCACCGCATCACAGAGACCGACGGGATCGCAGTCGCTCGTTCACACCCCGGAAGCCGGCGGCGCGGATTTCTTCAGGTCCTCAACCATCCTCCGCGACTCGAGCATCATGTCGAGCACCTGCCGAATCATCTCCGGGATGGGAAGGTCCGCGGCCAGCGAGCGGGCCTGTTCGTAGCGCGTCGTCGGTTTGACCGACGGTAAACAGGATCAGGCATTTCCACGACCACCACAGGGCCTGTTTCGGGTCGGCCGCCAATGCCCGATCCAGCAGCGGCAAAGCCTCTGCGTGCCTGGACAGGGCCATCAGGGAGTAGCCCATATCGGCAAGCACGACTGGATCATCCCACTGGACGGACAGCGCGCGATCAAAGCAGGGCAGGGCTTCGGCATGACGCCCCGCGAGGGCGAGCGTGCTGGCCCAGGAACTCCAGGCACTGGCAACCGCCGGGAAAAAATGGTTCCACGGACCGATCGGCGGAAAAGGGATATACCTGATGGGGTAAATCGTGCCGAGAAGAGGCCGCCGCGTCCCACAGCCGGACACGTTCCTCATCTCGGTGGTCGGGAAGTGAGGGCCGGGGACGAACCAGGAGGGGTTTCAGTCACCGGCGCGTCATTTGCACTCTCTCAGACTGCAAGACCACCCCAATCGCCCGACCGCACGAGAGAGACGATCATGAACCGCGAGCAAAAGCGCCAGGAGCATCACCGAGTGGAACGGCAGGAGAAGCAGGGGGAGGAGCGACAGTCCGAGAAGCAGTTCTCGAAGCCAGGGGCGATGATTCGTCCGTTCTGGTTTCTGGCTGTGGGATTCGCACTCACGGTCGCTGCCGTCCTCATCTGGATGCAGTTCTGAGCGAGACGTTAAGGCGGTTTCAGGGAATAACTGGAGCCGTTCCAAAGTAGGACGGATTGGAAATTCGTCCTACTTCACGAGCGAGACGTTGAGAGGGGATGCCGGACAAGCCCGAGAACCGAGGCTCGGCTTGCGTCTCCTCAACTCAAAAGGGTGGTCGGTTCGACAAGGCGCAGAGAACGCAAGGCCAGCAGACCGGAGAGCAAGGCCACAACCAGGGTCAAGGCGGCGGTCCCGCCCAGCAGCCACGGAGGTAAGGCCACGCGAGTCCCGAGGGTGTTCGCTATCCGGCACAGGACCAGGACCAGCGGGAGAGCCAGGCCGACTCCGGCAACCCCCACCCACAGCGACTGAGTCATGACCGCGGCCGCCATCCGCCAGCGCGGAATCCCCAGGGCCGCGAGTACCGCGTATTCCCGCGAGGAGGCCGCCGTCGCCGCGTACAACGTCTGGCTCGCGACCACCGCTCCGAACAGCAGCCCCAGCGCCGCCGCGCAACCCAGGGCGATCCCGGCCTGGGTCCTGGTCATCCAGTGCAGACGAGTGCGGAAGGCCAGTTCTTCGCTGGTGTATGCCCACATGTCCGGGTAAGCGCGGAGACGCTCCACCACGGCCGCCGCGTCAGCGGGGTTGTCGCATCGGGCCAGCAGGTAGGTCGTCCGGTCGGGCGGCAACTGCAGCAGGCTCCGGGCCGTCCCGATCGAACAGAAGATGTACGGAGCGGCAATACTGTGGAGGCCCTCGACCAGATCGACGATCCGGGCGCGCTGGCCGTTGATCTCGGCGACCGATCCAATCCCATCGACGCCAAGCCGTCCCAGTTCCGACCGATCCACGATAACTGCGCCCGGCTCACTCAGACGGCTACGCTGTTCCGGCTTCAGCTTCCTGGCCGCCCCAAGAGCATCGTCTCCGAGCCGGACGCCGATGATCATGCACATGTCCGAGCCGCCGCTGCCATTTGGTTTGGCCCAGGAACCGCCGCCTTTCACATAGACCTCACAGCGCCTCACTTCGGGTTGGATGAGCAGGCGGGCGCAGTAGGATTCCGGAATGGGCTCCGCCTGATCGATGCTCAGGACCCCAGGGGCACTCACCCAGATGTCGGCGCTGGCGACGTCAACGGCGAGGGAGGTGATGGAAAGCATGCCCAGGAGCAGGCCGCACTGCAGAGCGATGAGCAGCGCGCTGAAAGCAACTGCCAGGACGCCCGGCAAGAAGCGCCGCCGTTCGTACCACAGAGTCGCCAGGGAGTAGGACATGGTTACGGGTCTCTGTTTCCACGCCCTCGGGGGTCAGCGCGAGAGCGAATTGCCCACTGCGGTCAAGGCAGCGTCTCCGACCGGGCGAGCAGGAAGCGGATCAGGCGCGGAGGCAGCGCCGGCCGTGGATGGGTGAGGAAATGAACCACCAGCCGGTTGATCAGCCCGGCCCTCTCGATCTGCGGAGCGTGTCCGCACCGGGGCAGCATCAGGAAATGGCCCTGGGGCAGGTCGGCCGCCGCCGCCGCCGTCTCCTCGGGGTTGACGATGCGGTCCTCACGTCCGCCGACCAGGAGCGTCGGCTGCCGGACCTGCGCGAGCCGGCCGCGCACTCGGTGGCTCATCGTGCCGCGGATGGTCTGCATCATGCCGATACGCCACTGGCGTTTGGCCATCTGGCGCTGGTAATGTTCCGCCAACCCCATGAGGCCGGGCGGGGTCTTGAAGAAGACGCTGTCGATCAGGGTCCTGGCGTTGGGGCGTCCGCTGCCGATCGGCAGCCGTTCCTCGTCGCCGAGGCCGGAGGGACAGAGCAGCACCAGCCGGGAGACCTTGTCGGGGTAGCGGACCGCATACTCGATGGCGATCTTGCCGCCCATGCTGTTGGCCACCAGATGGTAAGGAGGCGTCTGCACGAACTCTTCGAGGTAGCGGTGCAGGCGCTCGACCAGGAAATCCACGCTGATCGGCAGGCCTTCGGCAATGCGTTGGTGGAGCAAGTCCCCTTCGTACTGGAACAGGTTAGGCATCGAGACGTCGAAAAAGCGCCGCCAGAAGCTCAGGTTGCGGAACCACGTCTCGGCCTGCTCGGCCAGTCCATTCAGCAGAATCAGCGGTTGCCAGCGGCCATAGGTGCGCGGGCGGCGACG
>JBBRIK010000209.1:0-7425 GCA_038221045.1 Gemmatales bacterium | reverse complement strand
GTTATTCTCCCGCGCCGGCTGCGGGGCCGCAAGGGTCAATCGCCGTGGCTCCTTCTGTTGCTCACGGAACGACGTTAGATTTCCCGGCTTCAGGTGTCTCTTGTTACAGGTTCATCTTCTCTTGCCGACGAATGAGGTTCGCATGGCCCGCCTGTTGCTTGCTCTGGCGCTCGCCGCCGTGGTGTCCCCCGCCATTCGAGCATGCTGGACTGCCGTCGATCCCGGCGCGTTTGCCGTCGACTGCCCCCTCATCGTGCGCGGCACGATTGAGTCGGTGGCCGAGGCGGCTCCGGGCCAGAATCGGGCGGATGACCTCGCCCGCATCAAAATCGCGGCCATCCATCGCAACGAGTTGAAAGACGTTCCCCTCAAGGTGGGAGACGTCTTCACGGTTCGGATGATTTCTCGAAACAACTCCTTGCGCACCTCGACCGACCTCAACTACCCTGTGCGGACCGGCGCTCTCTGGCTGATTGTCCTGACTACGAAGGGAGAGTTCCGCATCGATCAACATCCCGTGCAGAATCAGCCGGCCAACGCCAGGATCACGCCCCGAGTGGTGGAGAAGAGCGTTATCGAGAAAAAGAGCGATGAGAAGGAGGGCGAAAACCCACTCGGCACGATGACCCAGAAGGAATGGATTGCCAAACAGCAACAACAGGCCGAGCGAAGGGCCAAAGACAGAGCGGAGTACACGGCCATTCAGAAGGAAATTCGCGACATTGCCCGCGAATTGTCCGAGGCGGCGAAGCTGGAAGGCGACGCGGTACGGCGTTTCCAGAAGGCTTCCCTCGAAGTGCGGCGAGACGTGTTCCAGCTCCGCAATCACGAGCAGCCGCTGACCGGCGACCGCCTGGTGGAAGCCGTCGAATTCACCCTCCGCAACGACCCGGATGAGTCTGTACGCGTGTTCGCGGCCAACAGTCTGGGTTATAGCGAAAACTGGAAACGAGCAGGAGCGCGGGCCGGAGTCGTGCTGGCGCGTGCCTTGAGCGACCGTTCGAGCACCGTGCGCATGTTCGCCTGCCAGACTCTCGGGCAGCGAAGCGAGAAAGAGCAGGCAGCCGCCATCGCCAGACTGCTGCGCGACGGCAATGCCGAGGTTCGGGACATGGCCTTGACGACGCTGCGGCAGTTCGGGAACCTCTCCGTCACCGAAGCGAATGCCGTGGTGCCGATCCTGATGGATGCCCTGGTTCCGGAGTTGATTCGCGCCGTGCAGCTCATGAAGAAAGGGTCCAAGGACCAGACCTACGGCGAACTGTGCCGGCTCCTTGAAAAACATACGGGACAGAAGTTCGACGCCGATCCGCTCGCCTGGCTGGATTGGTGGGAGAAGGCCCGCGTCGATTTCGCAGGCTCCGCCGTGACAGTCGATCGGACGGCGGCACGAACCAACTTTGAACTGTATCGCAAACTGCTTCTCGAATCGAAAAAGTGAAACCGCCCAAGGGGCGTCCAGGAATCAATCGATCGGCATCGAAGCGCGGCTGTCCCACCATCTGACTGCGGACGAAGTCGGCCTGAAAGGCCAGCACCAGCATCGAAGCCCGCGCCAGGTGGATGCCGCCCAGTACGCTTCGGGCCGGTCGTAAGAGCCTGGAAGTGCCATTCGTCCCTGCCACTCTTTCCTGGCCTCAGCTTCGGCTCGCATCGTAGAGGACGACCTCGTCAACGAGCAACTTCACCTCTTCTTTGCCGTCGGGCTGGATGAAGAAGAACAGGTCATCGACCTTGTGGCCGGCGGCGAAGGGCGTGTTCTTGCCGTCGTTGCGCTTGCCGTCGGCGGTGAAGTCGAGGTAGGCCGTCGTCCATGTTCCCTGCTTCAGCCCTTTCAGGTGAATGTGGCGATTGTCCTGGTCCGTCGCGTCGAAAACCTGGACCGTCATCGCGGACGCTCCGGTGACGTGATAGCGAAACCGCAGTTTCGTCCGCTCCCCGACCGGACGCGGCGGCGCAATCTGCAAGCGAATCCACTTCCCCTTGCCGTCCTTGCGCGGGACGGCTCGCGCCACGCGCCAGTACGAGTCGGCCGGCAGGTCCTTCTCGACAATGTCGAAGTCGCCGGGCCAGTATTGGGCCTTTGGGCCGGTGTCGAAGGAAGCGAGGAAGAGGACGCGATTCGGGAATGGCTCCTTCTCCGGCGGAAGTTTCGGATCGTTGCTGAAGAAGATCACGTCATCGAGGAAGAGGTTGTACTTCTTGCCGTCGCCGGGCTTGCCGACGAAGACCTTGAAGTCGTCCATACGTTCGCCATCGGCAAAGGGCTGATCGCTGCCATCGTTGCGGCGAGCGTCGCGCGTGAAGTTCAGCGTGAGTTCGGACCACTTGCCCTCGGTCAAGCCGGTGACGCGGATGTGGTTGTTGTCCTCACGCGTCAGACTGAAATACTGGAAGGTGGCCTCGCTGCCGCCTTCGAGGTGGTAACGGAGATAGAGTTGATTGACCTTGCCCATGCGTGGGCCGGGGACGGGATTGATGCCGGTCATGAGGGCCGACACGTTCTTGTAGGGCCGTTCGCTGACGCCGAGAGCGGTCAGGTTGCCGGGATAGCGTGGAATGTTCTTCGTCTCGGGCGGTCCGAACCAGGCATAATCGGGAGTGCGGCCCTCGAAGTCGCAGGCGGCCCAGATGCGATGAGGGAAGTGGGCGGGCCGTGTGGCATCCGCCTTGACGAAACCGCGCGGTCCTGGCTTCTCGGTTTGCGGCTCCGCCGGTATGCGGAAGAACACCCGATACTGAGCCTTCTCCGCCACCGCCATTACTTTGAGGACCTCCTTCCATCGGAGATCACTTTCGCCCTGGAAGCGCAAGCAGGGCGATTTGCCCTTGGCCTGTGGCCGCATGGCCACAAGCTTCTCGAGCAATTGCTTCTCCCAGATCTTTCCGTCGAGCTTCACGGTCCCGCTGGGAGTCGTGATTTCGATATCGCCAAGCTGGCCGGCCTTGCCTTTCTCTTTCGACGAGGAGAGCTTGATGGTGGCGAGGGGGACGTCGTCATCTGCCTTGTCATCAGGAGGCGGCTTCGGTTTTTCCTGTGCGGATGTCATGGCTGCGATCAAAAGGGCCGCCGTCAGACCCATAAGAGTGCCGTTCATCTATCCTCCCGACGTGGTTGGGGACATCGATCAGTCAGTCGCCGGCCTGCCCCGCGCCTTCATGATTTCCTTCAGTTCCTCTTCGACATAGGGCTCATCCTTGAGCGATCCCGCCACGGCCAACTGGGCTTCCTTGCTGTATTTCGGCGATGGGGTTCGCAGCCATTCCTGAATGGCGGCTTGAGGAATCGCCATTGATTGGCGAGCCTTCGGGCCGGCAACCCCTGCTGATCGACCATCTGCAACACCTCGGCTTCCGAGAACTTCAGATAGGCGTCGATTTCAGGAAGAGGACTGTTCCTCCAGATGCTCCAGTTCCTGGAGTTCCTCGGGATTCGCCTGCCCGCGTCGTGCCTTGCGGCCCAACTCTGCAAGACGTGACGCACGCGTCTCGGCCTGGGTAGCGCGTGATTCGGCCTGACCGGCGCGGGTTTCGGCCTGGTCGGCGCGAGCTTTGGTCTCTACGAGGAGTGTCTGGATTTCTTCAAAAGTGCGGAACCGCTCTCCGTCCGGCCTGTAGACGACCATTTGAGAACCGGATAAATCGAAGCGAATTCCAAGGCGAGGACTGACGAAGCCCTCAACGCGATGAATGCGCCGTAACACCTCTCCCTTGCGAAGGTAAATCTTGAGACGATTCGTGTCCGGATCGTAGAGGTAATACTCCTCGACGCCATGCTCGTCGTAGAACCCCAGTTTGTCGTCCATCTCCCAGAGGTCGTTCCCCGGCGACAGGATCTCGAAAACGACCGTCATCGGCACATCGTTTTCTTCCCATTGCCTGTAGGAACGGCGGTCTCCTTTCGGACGGCCGAAGATGACGAAGACGTCGGGCGCTCCGTGGATCTTGGGGTCTCCTTCGACCGGATACCACATCAGATTGCCGCCCACGAAGACGTCCTTGGCGTCCATAAACAGGGCGGCCAGGTTGGCGAACAGCACATAGATCCAGCGAAACTGTTTGGTGTTGTCCGCCATCGGTTTGCCGTCGCTTTCCGGATACAGCAGCGGAGCGGAGTCGATGAAGGTCGTGGAAGTTGGCATCATGTCTCCTTCACTTCTTCGTCGAATCGGGCGAGACCGAGAAGGTCCGCTCGATCCGGCTGACGTTGCCCTGACGGTCCCGGATCGACACCGTCAGAGTACCCCGAGCGAGTTTCCTGATAGGTTCAGACAACTTCAATTCCCAGACGCCCTGTGACAGTTGCTTGAATCGTCCGGCCAGGTTCTCGCCGGCCTTCAGGTCGCCAAGGGCAATATCCGCGACGACATGGAAGCTCTCCATGTCCAGCCCGCTGTAATAGTCGTGCAGGCCGATCAGGATGCGCGACAGCGTCGGATTTCTCCCGGCTGCCGGCGTCGTCAGTGTCAGGGTGGGGCGGTTGTCGTCGCACATCCAGCCGAAGCTCTTGCGGTTCGGATCCTTGTCGTCGTAGTCCAGATCGATCGGACAACCGAGATCGACCCAGCGCGCCAGCGTCCGGCGATCCTCGTCCGACAACGGCTTCACCTTGCCGCTCTTGACCGCGGCCGGTGGGGGCATGATGCTGCCAACGTAATCGACGTCCGCGCGATGGGCGTTCTTCTGCACCTCGACCGGCTTGCCTCTGAAGACCAGGTCGCCCTTGCCCGGCTCCGACTCCGAGGGATGATCGTCGTTCGAGAAGCCGTCCAGGCGCTCTCCATAAACCTTCCAGACGAGAAGGCTGCGCCGCGATTGCATCATGCGGACATAGCGCGACGCCTGCGGATAGCCCCAACTATCGTATCCCACCGGCTTGTGGCCGAACTTGCCCCGGCCATCGAGCGTCAGGCGATAGTAGGTGCCGGGAAAACTTCCCTTGTACTCGGCGTTGATCCGGGTGTCGTCGGCGTCGAGGACGAGGTTTCCGGCGGGCTTCTCCTGGGCCTTGCCGTGGCAGACGACGCAGGAGCGCTCCAGGATTGGCTTGATGTCGCGATGATACTCGACGTCCTTGACGCCCTTGCCGAAGGCCAGCCCGGTCGTGTCGCCGGCGTCCCACTGCTTCTTCGACTCATCGCGCGCCTTGCTCGTCACCAGCGGCGTCGTGTTGACGAGGTCCCACACCTTGTAGTCGAGGTTCGCCGCGGCGGTCTTCGTGAAGTCGGTCGGCTTCTGGCTGTGCGAGTGACAGCCGCCGCAATCATGGCGAATCTCGCCGGGCCGAAGCTGATGCCAGGTCTGCGCCATGTTCAGCACCCGGCCCTCGCGGTCGAGGGTCTGGAACGTGAACGCGGTATCGGCGGGGATCTTGGCCAGGAAGCTCGTATCGGGATTGCCGTCGGGGTCGAGGGGTTGCCCTCCGGTCGCTGACGCTCGCGGCTCGCCCTTCTCGAACTTGCGCAGCGGAATCTCGCCGAGGATGCGGAGGCGTTCCTGGGCATGCCCCCAGAAGAGCCGGCCCGACTTCGGCCCGCGCTGGCGATCCGTCGTCGGCTCCATCGCCAGGATGCGGACGGCGTGGATGTCCTCGTTGTCGTACAGGCTGCTGTCGGCTCCCTGGTTGTGCCAGTTCAGCGGCATGCCGTTGCCGTGACTCGTGAACGCCCCCAGCCCCTTCCACGGATCGTTGCCGCCTGCGTAGCCGGCCGTCACCTTGCCCGGCGGGACACCGCCGTTGGGGTAGCTCTCGCGCTTGTAAAAGCTCGACGTGCCGACCAGGCCGAAGGGCGTCCCTTCGGGCAGGTGCTTCGACTTCTTGCCATCGTTGGCCAGGGGCGCGAGAAGCCTCGGCTCCTTCAGTCCCGGATGGATGCGGCTGTACGGAACGACGGCCCTCGGCCAGGACTCGTTGTAATTGGGATCGTTCTTGATGAGGAGCATCTGTCCCGGCTCCTCGACCGTCTTGCCGTCCTTGATGAGGTAAATGCCGCCGTCAATCTGCGGCAGATGAGTGTACTGGTGGTTGGCCGGCCCTGGCGACCAGACGGTCAGCAGATGGTTGTCCGGAGCGCCGGAGGGATGCGTCACCTTGCCGACCTTGGCCGCGTCCTTCTGGCCGAGAAGGGACGAACTGGCCGGGCCATCGTCGATGCGGGCGAACGGCGTCAGCGCCTCCGAGCCGATCGGCATGAACGGCATGCGATACCACGCGCCGTGGCCATTGTCGCCGCGGCCGAAGCGCCACGGCTTGTTCTTCGGATCGTTCCGATTCGCGGGACCGAAGGCCGGATACGCCTGCTGTTCGGGCAGCTTGACATAGGTGCCGAAGCCGCTGTTGTTCTGGTTGTAGTAACCCTCGACGACAATGCTGCCGTCGGAGAGTTGCGTCTGGAAATGGAAAGCGTTCGGCGCGCCGCCCGGATCGAAGGCGCTGACGACTGGCCCCCAGTTGGTGCCGTCGGGATTGATGCGCCAGATGCCCCAGAGGATGTCGCTGCGGATGCCCTGCGATTCGAGCGACGAGAAGAGGATGCTGCCGTCGCGCAGCACCACGGGATGCAGCGCCCCGGCCAGGTTGAGGTGGCCGATCTGCTCGACGTTCTTGCCGTCGTCGTCCATGACGAAGAGCTGCAAGGCGACGCGCGGATAGCCGCGCGAGGGCCGAAAGGCGTTGCGGTTGCTGGTGAAGACGATCCGGCCCCCCGGCAGCGGATACGGCCCCATGTTGAAGACGCCGTAGCCGAGCGAGGTCTTGCCTTCCTCGTGCGTGCGATAGTCGCTGGCCCAGTCGGCGGCCCCGGTGTTGGGCGTGAACTGCTGCCGGGTGATCTGCACGACCTTCCGCGACTTGAGGTGCATCCGGTAGATGTCGGAGCCGAGGTGTCCCGGCTGGAACTGGTTCGACTGCTTGACCGAATGAATCTTCACATAGAGGACCGATTCGCCGTCGTAAGTGACGACGGGATCGGTGATCGCCCCCTCGCCGCCCTCGACGAGCAATTCCTCCTTGCCATCGGGATGCAGGAGCATCAGGTCAGCTCCCGCTTCGAGATGGATTGGAGCGGCAATATCGGTGTAGAAGCGCTTGTGGACCTTGTCGCCCGCGCGCTTCGCTCGAATATAGACGATGTCGTAGTCGTACTTGACCGATTTGTCGGTCGCGATGGGGGGCGGAGTGACGTTGATATCGTTCTTGAAGAACTTCTCCGGCTCGGCCCTGGGCGGAGCAGCCCCACTGAGGACGGCCAGGAAGGGCAGGAGCGAAACGAGGAGGAGGCGGGAGTGCATGGGGGAACTCGTGAGGAAGACGGCTCCGGTGTGGTTTCGTCTGTTGTACTGCAATACCTGGGAAGATGCGAGCATCCGTGGCGTTGGCTGCTCCCAAGGAGCGCTCACCATTCGTCTTGTACTCAGCCCTCTTGA
>JBBRIK010000208.1:0-7434 GCA_038221045.1 Gemmatales bacterium | reverse complement strand
GCAAGGGAGCGGTTGTTTGAAGAAGCCGCTCCCTTGCGGTCGCGGCTCGTAAAGTCGCGGCTCGTAAGGCGACCACCGCTCGGCGGAGTCAAACCATCAAGGCAACTCCACCACCTCGTCACCGGCGGGAGTGACCAGCGCACGCAGCAGTTTCTCGGTGATGTTCGCCGGGAGGATGCGGGTCGCGCCATCCGCGAAAACGGCGGCAGTGCCACCGTTGGTGCGCTTGCCGAGCCGCGCTCTCAGATTGACTTCCGGCGCGACGAAGATATCGCCCGGCGACGCCCAGTGAACCGGCATCGCTCCTTCGACGATCAGCAGCGTGTTTGAGGTCCCATCACGAAATCCAATGGGCCAGCGGATACTTTTCTGTCCCGTCGGGAAAGGCGTTTCCTCCCCGCTGAACACTTGATAGGCGGTCAATCCCGGTCCGTTGACTTCTGGCGTCCGGAAAACCTTGGGCATGTTCGCCAGCAGCGATTGGTTCGTTTTGCTGTTCCAGGGTTCGTCGCGTTTGAGTTGCTGGAAAAGTTTGTTTTCTTCCAGATAGGGCAGAAGCAGGACACGCCACGAATACAGAGGGTTGCCGTCCTTATCGACGACGGCCTGGGGCGGCAATTGGCCGTTATGGGCGTCAGCATACGCGATCATGGCAAGCGCAAGTTGCTTGAGGTTGTTCTGCGATGTGAAGCGATCGGCGGACTGCCGTACCTTCTGCACCGAGGGCAGCAAGACGCTGAGTAGTTTCTCGATGGTCTCCACGTTTCCGGTGAACTCAATTCGTGCGGCCGCCTCGGCCTTCGTCGCCTTGACGTTGTTGAGGAGTACGGCCAGGGAGTCAGTCGCTTCCTTCGGGAGTCCGAGGGCGGCGAGTTGCTTAACGGCCTCGACTTTCAGGTCTTCCACCGTCTTGCGAAGCGTCTCCGCGGCCGGGGCGTCGGCACACTCGAACTCGAGAGTGGTCTTCCAGGGTTCCTTCTCCTTCGAGAGGAGGGTGAACTTCTTGAAGGCCAGGAGAGGCTTGTACGCGGCAAGGGACGGCGGTGCCAGCGCGGCCAGACCCTCGAGCAATCCAGCCGGAGGGACCGCCGCGCCGACCATGAGGTCCTTTCCCGCCGCGAGTTTGAGCGAGCTTTCGAGCGCGCCGGTCTTCTTGATCTCTGTCTGCTTGAGGAAACGCAGCATACCGGCCTTCGAGGACGCGATTAGCAGTTTGTCGTTGGCGAAGTGCAAGGCGACAGCGCCGGTGGGACCAGCAAGGTAGTAGGCGCGTTTCACGTCGCCGTTCTCCTGATAGGCCGGCTTGCTCACCGTCAGGGCGGTCAGCAGTTTCTCGCGGTCGAAAGCCTTGCTCAACTCCACGAGCGCATAAGCATTCTCGATGTTGGCGTCGGGGAACACACCGATGACGCGCTCGATGTCCGCGTTTTTCAGGCCGATGGCCTGCTCGGAGGCCTGCATGGCGTCGCGTTGTTCCTTCGGCAGTTTGCCGAGCAGCTTGATCGTATCGGGGTCGCCATACACGTCGGCCATGCGCGTGGAGAGGAAACCGAGACCATCGGCAGGTACGAGATCTAATGCCTGTGCCTGAGCGTTCTCGCCGTCGCGGACGATGACCGGTTTCTCAGGAGTCGGAGGCCGCTCCTGACCGCCGCCCGCGCCGCCAGGACGACCGCCCCCCGGACCAAAGCCGCCACCGGGAGGAAAGCCGCCGCCGGGCATGCCTTCACCGCCGGGCATACCGCCGCCGGGAGGAGGTCCGCCGGCCCGGGGCGTCTTCGGCTCGTTTGCCTTGAAGTCCTTGAGGTAGAACTGCCAGTAAGCGAAGGCGCCGCCGCCCATCATCCCCAGGAGCAACAGGACGGCCAGGAAAGTCAGCAGCCCGCTCCCCGCCTCTCTCTTCGGCTTGTAGCGATCGTCTCGATCGAAGCCCACCTTGACGGGGCGGCCTCCGGTCCGCGCCGCCGTCTGCCGTGAGGGAATGAACAGCACTTCGCCGCAGCGCATGCACCGCGTCGGCTCGCCGGCGAACTCGGGCTGAGCATGATACTCCGCGCCGCACGCACAACGGAATCGAAGCACGTCCGTTCGCGCGGCCGCAGCGGCCGGCCGGCTCGGGGAAGTGGGGAACCGGGCTTCCGCTTCCTCGACGGGCATGGCCTCGCGCGCGGGCGCATCCTCGTAAGCGAAAGCAGGCTCGGCCTGCTCCGGGGCCGCAGTGCGGGCCGGTTCCATCATCATCGTCTCGACCAGGTCAGGCTCGGGAGGCGGCACCGGCCGGGGAGGAGGAGCGGCCGGCGCCGCAGAGCGCTTCTGTCCCGGAACGACGTGGACCTTTTTGCAGCCGACGCACTGGACTTTACGTCCGGCGTATTCGTCGCGGGCAGTGATCGTTTGCCCGCAGTCGCAGTTGAATTTGATCGCCATGTTGAGAACATCTCCGGTGATGAAAGCGATGCGGAATCTGATCCGAGAGAGCAGCCCTCGCTCACGCTCCCATTAGTTCTTGGGCCAGTCATCGCCCAGGGCTTGACGGGCACCCGGATCGATCGCGTTTTTCAGTGTGTTTTCGCTGACCGTCGAGGGGAGGAAGAGTACAGCGCCGTTGGCCATGCCGACTAGCGATCCCTTCTTGTAGTGGCTGCCCAGGGACACTTTCGGAGTGAAAGGGCTGAGCTTGTCCTCTGGCTTCATCCAGTTCACGCTCGTATTCGCCTCGGCAATGAGGATTTTATCTGAATGGCGCTTTCCAAACCCGATGGAATACCGGAGGGCCTGACCCGGATTGAAAGGCGTCCGGGGCCCGCTGAAAACCTGGACGAAGGTCTGCCCGAGAGGAGCCGCGTGGCCGGGCAACTCGAAGACCTTCGGCATCTTGCTCCAGAGTGTCCGATTGTGGGGGCTATCCCAGGGCTCATTCAGATGGATCTGTTTGTAGAGTTCACCCTGTTCGATGTTGGGCAGAACCGCGACACGCCAACTCAGGAGCGGTTGTTTTGTTTGCGGATGGAGGATGGCCTGGGCCGGCATCAACCCATCCTGATCGTCCGCTGACTTGATGAACGCAAGCGACAGCTGCTTGAAATTATTCGACGCGGTTGCGTTATTCGCTGCCTCTCTGACCCGCCCGACTCCCACATCATCCCCACCATTTCCGTTGCCGCCGGGCGCAGCGAATCCCGCGACCGCCTGGTCCAGATCTTTCATAAGATCCTTGCTATCGATGCTCACGCGCATGGTCACCATCTTACCGTCCTGCTTGGGCTTGAGTTGGTCCATGATCTTCTTGATCTGTTCCTGGGCCTGAGCGGGATCGACTCCTCCCAGGTCGGCTTTCGTCTTTCCGTTCATCCCGAGTCCGATCAGCACCTGCAAGGCCTTGATCGAATTCTCAAGTGCTTTCATCACCTTCGCGGCCTTCTCCTTGTCCAGGAATTCACCTCCGGCCTCAATCTCCACCTGATCCGCGAGAGTGACGGCCAGGTACATCGACTTGGGAATGTCATTGGGGCCAAGAGCGTCCCCTCCCCCTTGTCCCGGCCGTGGTCCGGCTCCCGGTTTCGGACCGAACGGCCCCGCCTGGAGAGGCATCGCCGCGATCCCAGCAACGGCCGGTCCGACGGGCGCTTCGCCTCGTCCCATCATGTTGCCCATCGCCATGGCCACAAAGGCCGCGCCGTTGTACCCCATGACAGCATGGTATTTGCTTTTCGATGCCACCAGGATCGTCTCGTCGAGCGGACCACTTTTGGCCGCCTTCGGCAGCGCCAGGCAGCGTTTCAAACTGTCAGTCTTCCCGAATACCACGGTCCGCGAATCGACGAAGGTGATTCCCAGTTCAGCCCCCTTGATGAGGTAGTAGTCCTTTCCCTGGTGGCTCTCCTTGGCGGGGTTCTTCAATCCTTCGAGTACCTGTTTCTGGTCGTAATCCTTGCCGGTGCGGACGACGATCCACAGGATCTTATCGCGGAAATCGAGGCTGACCGCCGTCACGCGTTCGATGTCCTCTGGCTTCAGGCCGGTCTGCTCCAACATCTTCAACAGGCCGATTTCGTCCTGCTTGCGCCCCAGGTCGAACGCTTTCTTGCCGAGGTCCGTCTTGAGCAGGTCGGCGACCCTGACGGTCGCAAAACCCGCCGCGTCGCGCGGCACCAGGTCGAAGTCCGCAGAGACGCCGCCGCGGAAGAACAGCAGCCAGGCCCCAAGACCGGCCCCGGCCAGCAACAGCCCGCCGACGGCCACGAGGATCCAGACCTTTGCCCCACCGCCGCGGCGAACGGCCTTCTTCTTTCGCCGGCCCGGCCGTTCGTCTTCCCGGTCCTCGTCCTGGCGGTCCTCGTCCTCGTCGCGCCGGTCCTCGTCATCCTCCTCGACGGCAACGCGCGACCGTCGCGGCGCCGGCTTGTCGGAGCGGAAAGCTGCCGTTGCGGCGCCGGCAGCCGAGGGGATGACCACGACCGCTCCGCAGCCGGGACACTTCGTCTTCTTGCCCGCGTGTTCCGCTTTCGTCTGAATGGACTTGCCGCAATCCTCACACGAGAACCGGATCGGCGCCGTCGCGGATTCCTCGATCGCTGCCCGAGGAGGCGGAGGAGTAGTGTTTGGAGCAGCCACGATCGAACTGCAAGCCGTGCAGCGAACGCGCTTGCCGGCATTCTCATCGCGCACGGCCAATTCCTGGCCGCACTCACAGGAAAAGCGAATCGTCATTGCGCACGTCTCGCGACAAAGGTTGATCGTCCGGATTGTTTGTCGATCTGTATACCCTACTCGCCGGAGGGACACGGAGGCAAGAAGTTTCACGACTTCCCCCCCGTCGTCCCGGCCGCCCCAACCGGAAAAGGGCGCGGGACCATCACACGTCCTATCTTCCCCGCAACTCGCGCCGTTGTTTCAACGCGAGACGCTTTGAGACAAGGACTCCGTCATTTCTGCCGCTCTTTCTCCTCGACCCCCATCACGGCGAGCAGATCGTCCGGCTCGAGTTTGACCCGGAAGCGAACTCGCGTTCCCTCCTGCTTTGGCTCAAGTTGATCCAGATACTTCAGGGTCAACGTCGCCAGCCGGGAAATAACGTCTCCCATAAGCGGATTGTCGAACGTCAGTTGCCGGACTGCCCAGATCCCCAAAGCCCACGGTTTGAGGACCGGAACGGCTTCGACGACCTTGCGCGCCTTCTCGTCCGTCGGCAAGTCGATGCGGACGTCGAGGTCCACCTTGTCGTCAGCCATACCGGTCGCCGTCACGATGCCATCATTGACCAGGCTGAGGGACGGCACGACGTTCGCTGCCTCCTCGATCTTCAACCACGCCGCCAGCCGGGACCCGTTGACGCCTGCCACCGCATGATGTTCTTTCTTCGACGCCAGCCGAATTGTGTCAATCAAGGGTCCACTCGTCGGCCAGCGCGGCAGTTCCAGACAGCGTTGAATGCCTCGCTCGGGTCCCACCACCAGCGTGCGGCTATTGACGAAGATCAACCCTCTCCCGTCCGCATCAGAGTGATAGGCCCGGCCACGATGGAGGCTTTCCAGGTTGAAGGCGCTGTTGTGGACCAGCTGCACGGGATCGACGTCGCGGGTGGTGTGGAGAATGACCCACGACGTAAGGCCGAAGTCATAGGTGACCGCGGTCAACCGCTCGAGGTCCTCCAGTTTCAGACCGAGATTCTTCTCCCAGGCCAGCAACTCGCTCTCGAGCGCCCCCCGCGCGCGGCGCACCGCTCTCTCGCCGCCGCTGGTTATCAGCACCTTTGGCACCTCGATCGTAACAAAGGCCAGAGCATCGCGCGGGACGAGATCGAATTCGGCAGAGACGGAATCGCCTCGAAAGAACAGCCACCACAGACCGGCGACTCCGGCCAGCAAAAGGACGACGCTGGCAAGCACTCCAAGGCGGTTGCGCCATCCGCCCCGCTGACTTCGAGGCTGTTGCCGGTCGAGACCATCATCGTCCGCATTCAAGCCGGGAGAAGTGAGTCCCTGCGAAGTCGCGTGGGGAACAACCTGCGGCTCCTGGCAGGCCATGCAGCGGACCGTCTGACCGGAAAACTGATCCGGCGCGGCCAACGGCTGTCCACAAACACAGAAGAAGCGAATCGTCATGTTGTCTCGCGCTGGGGCAATTGCGGTGCTAAGGATAACCTATTCGCCTTGAATACCATGCCGCAAGGACAATCGGACCGCCCGTTCCATCCCTCTCCGGAGACCCTCTCGTAACATCTCGTACTTCTTGCTTGCGTGGCGGGGCGACCTACGGTAGTCTCAACTCATTCTTCGCATGTTCCCCAGAGTCGCAAGTGCTGTCATGCTAGCAACGCTCTTACCGCTGCCGCCGAGCGTGACTGTCGTGGATGACGAGCCGTACATCCAGGACATCCTCAGCCGGGCCGCGCGCTCCTGGCACTATCGGTGCCAGACGGCGGACAGCGCCGAACACGCGCTTTTGCTTCTGGAAAAGCAATTGACGCCGGTCGTCGTGACCGACCTGCGCATGCCGGGCCTTGGCGGCGTCTGGCTGGTGCGGCAGATTCGCCAGCGCTGGCCCGAAGTGGGCATCGTGGTCCTGACGGCGGCCCAGGACGCGGAGACCGCGCGGCAGTGTCTCGAAGCGGGCGCGCAGCACTTTTTCCTCAAGCCGATCAAGCTCGAAGAATTCCATCACGTCCTGGAAACGGCGTCGCGCTCGTATCAGGAACAGCACGAGAACAAGCGGCATCGCGGCGAACTCGAACGAGCGGTTCACCGGCAGACACAGCGCGTACGCAAAACGTTTCTGTCGGCCATCGAGAGCCTGGTACGGACGATCGAGGAACGCGACCGCTACACGGCGGGCCACTCGATCCGCGTGCGTCGCTATGCTCTTGCCCTGGCTCGCGTCACAGGGTTGGCCCCGCGCCTGTGCAAGCAGCTGAGCCTGGCCGCCAAGCTCCATGACATCGGCAAGGTGGCAGTGCCTGAGACGATCCTGCAAAAGCCGGGGGCCTTGACGCCGGAAGAAGAGGCGATCATTCGCCTTCATCCGGAAACCGGCGAACGCATCCTGACGCCGATCATCCGCAATCGCGCCGTGCTGTCGGCAATTCGCAGCCATCACGAACGGCTCGACGGCAAGGGCTATCCCGATGGCCTTCAGGGCGACGCGGTGCCGCTGCTGGCCCGGATGATCGCGATTCCCGACGTGTTCGATGCGCTGACCAGTTCGCGCGCCTATCGCCAGGCCTTACCGCCGTCGCAAGCGCTGGAGATCCTGCGCCAGGGAGCGGGGACGCACTTTGATTCTGAGTTAGTGTACGCGTTTGTGCAACTTGCACCGCAGTTAATGGATGGCCGGAGGCGGTCCGGCGAAAACACTCGCTGAGGCGGTGGTAGGGAAAAGGCTGGCGCATTCTGAGGGAGGACGAATTTCCAATTCGTCCTCTTCGCCAAGGACGAA
>JBBRIK010000207.1:0-7439 GCA_038221045.1 Gemmatales bacterium | reverse complement strand
CACGGTCGCGGCCGCCATTGAGGGATCGTTCTTTCGGCAGACAAGCATCGCGTGTTCGCAGCAGTATTCGCGGGCGACCCCTCCCGACTTCGCCGCCGGCGCGGCCCTGGCGCGCCAGGTGATCGAACAGATTCTCGCCCGCGCTCCGGAGCGCGGCACGCTGTTCAACGTGAACATTCCGAGTCTTGAGAAGGGTGCGATCCGCGGGATACGCGCCGTGCCGCAGAACGCCGCTGCCTACACCGAAAAGTTCGACCGGCGGATGGACCCGCGCGGGCGGGTTTATTTCTGGTCGATGCCCGATTTTGGCTGTCCCGAGCCGCATCCCGACACCGACGAGACGGCCCTTGCCGAGGGATTCATCACCGTGACGCCCTTGCAGTTCGATTTGACGCACGCCCAACGTCTCGCCGCCATGAGAGACTGGACCTGGGAGCTTGAATAAAAAATTCGTTGCCCGGGTGGGAAAGCGATGGGGAGAGGCAGAGATGTCGCTTGCGGCGGCGCGGCAGAACCCACTACACCGCAAGCGGCGATGAGGCGAAGAGGAACGTCCGTCCCTCAGTCGCGGGCAGCAATCACTTCGCGTCTTCGTAGGCGTTTTTCGGCGCGATCTTGTCGCCGGCGATCGACTTGCCTTCGACTTCCGCGTAGGGCGCGAGGAAATAGTTGAGCGCCTTGCCCTTCTGATGCGGAACGAGATCGATGTCGCGACCGACGCTGATCGTGACGCGATCCTCGGTCAGGTTGCCGAAATAATAGTCCTTCATCTTCGGATCCTTGTTCGCCTCGCTGATATCGACGGCCACCCAGCCCATCGCGGACGGGAGGAACTTCGCCCAGCAGTGATAGCCCTTCACCTCACCCTGGCCGCGCTTCTCGGGGATGCTAAAGCCCATCTCGAACTTCGCCGGGATCTTGTGAGCGCGGGTCAGCGAAATGAACAGACTGTGGAAATCGGTGCAGTTACCCGTCTTGCTGTCACACGCCCAGACCGAGTCGCCGCGGCCCCATCCTGGATTGGTCTTGTCGTACTTCATGTGGCCGTTGACGAGATCGTAGAACGCCCTGGCCCGCTCCATCGGTTCCTCCGGCAACGGCCGGCCCTTCAGCAGGTCGAGCGGCTTGCCCTTGATCGGCACGAGTTCGTCGGGCTGGAGAAAGCGCGCGATCTTGTTGGCGTCCATCTTCGGCTCGGTCAGCCCGCGAATCTCCTTTCGCACCACCTTGTAGACGACCTCGTAGGGGACGGAGCCATCCGGCCCGGCCTTGGTCTCGAAGTAGTACATCTGATTGTCGTACCACGGCTCCTTGTAGAGCTTCGCGCCCTCGGGCAGTTTCTTGCTGACGATCTCGACCGTCTGCTCGTCATTCGACGGCGGCACGGGCAGCCAGACGTTGACCTGGGCACCGGTCGTCTGGCCGGTGATGGAACCGGCGTAGGTCAACAGGAAGGCACGCGATTTCGGCGTGCTTCCGGGGGCGTCCGCTGCCGCGAGCGCGGGCAACAGCAGACACGCCAGACACGAGATTCTGAGCATGGACACCTCCTGAGTGAAAACGAAGAACGCCGCTTGCGGTCTGGCGTATCACAATAACGCCAGGCCGCAAGCGGCGCTGAACTCGATGGCCGGGTCACTTTTTGATCGACTCGAGCGTGAACAAATCCTTATCGAACTCCGGATTCAGACGCACGTCGCGGAAATAGTATTCACCGATCAGTTCGCCATTCTCGCCCTTGAGGATCGAGCCGGTCAGCAGCCAGTGTTCGGCGTCGATGTACAGGGTCTGCTCGGTGATGCCGTCCGCCTCGGGTTTCGCAAAGCGCGTCCGCTTCAGCACGAAGCATTCGCGGTCGCTGAGTTCCTTGATCTTCATCTTGCCCTGGAACTCGACGTGAAGGGCCTTGTTGTCGCTGGCGTCTTTCCACGCTTTATGGGTTCGATCCAGCGCGTGTTTCAGCCCGAACTCGTCGAGCGTGTAGCGGCCGGAATTGCGCGCGTCCTTGCCGCGCGGATCGCGGGTTACATAGGAGACAAAGCGTCCGCCGAGACCGGCCGGCTTGATTAGCGCCATGCTTCGGACCGTCTTCTCGTCCTTGTTTTCACCCTCGACATAGAGCGCACGCGCTGCCAGCCGTTCGCCCTTTTTCCACTTCATCAGGACGCTGTGCGGCTCCTCGCGAAATGACACGTCGATGAACTCGAGCTTCTCGAGTTTTCCCTCGATACGCTCCTGTTTCTGCATCGTGCAGGTGTAACCCTTGATCTCTCGAATCTGTCGCTTGAGACAGGCTTCGAGGAACGCAAGAGGATCGTTCTTCGCAAGAGCAGCCAGACGTTCGGCTTCGGGCAATTCCTTGCCGTCGTCCTTGTACTCGCTGAGGGCCGTGCGCGGTACGTCCTCGTCTGGGTGTTCCGGCAACGGGACCAGATGAGGGACGACGACCAGGCAGGGAATGAGGCCCAGTAGAAAGCGTGTCATGATGCGTCCTCTGTACGGTTTTCCCATGTCCTCCGCCCTGGATTGCGGATACTGGAACAGATCCCGCCACGACCGGCGAGTGCTGTGAAAACCTCCCCTATCAGTTTACGCGGGCCGCCCTGATGGAACAACGCTCTATCACGGCTCTCGCGAGGCGGCGCGGATCGTGGGCAGCAGATCCGGTACCGCCGGCAAATCGGGCTGCGCGTCGAACTTCAGGATGACGCCGGTTGTGCGGAATCCCTGGGCCGCCGGCTCGCCCTTGTCGTGCTGGCGCGGCGGCATCGAGAGGCTCTCGAAGGCGAAGACTGCCGTTCGGCTGCCGGTCCAGGTGAACACCTTGTCGGCACGAAGCGGCAGCGTGGCCGTGCATGTCTCGCCGGGCTTGAACACCACGCGGACCGGGGCGGCGAGAGGGAAGCGATACGTCGTCGTCTTGCTTTGAGGGTCCGTCCTCGTCTTCTCGGGATCGAGACGGAACGGATACTCGCGCGGGCCACAGCGAATCGTTAGAACCCCGTTATCCGGAGGCGTCACGTTCTGACTGAAGGGAATTGTCAGGGTCAGCCCCTCGACTTCGACCGCATGTTCGCTTTTTCGCAGGAACGCGGCCAGGACGTTGACTGGATCAGATGGCTCAAGTTGGCGCAGCCGATCCAGCACGACGACGAGCCGGCGATAGGGCCGGACTTCGAGAGGATTGCTCGCCAGCCAGTCGCCGACGGCGTGCCAGTGCGCCGGCGTCTCGTCCTTGTCGCCCTTGATCTCCTCGAACTTCTTGCGGATGAGGTCCTGCAAGGGGGCGATCAGATACCGATAGTTTCCGTCAGCCGCGACAGACACCGCCCGGCGAGCAGCCTCGGGAACTCGCGCAAGGCTGAACTCAAGGTCGAAATCGGGATAGGGCGGAACCAGCGGATGGCCTGGATAGAAGGTCAGGGCCGCGCTCAGGGAACCCATCCCCGTACCGGCGGGATTGCCCATCAGACCGGCGAGGCTCGTCATCAGTTCGGGATGACTCTCCAGACGCCGCCAGCGCTGGGCGGCGACTGTGGGAGGGAAGCCTGGTGGGCGTGGGATGACGAGTAGCGCGGGATGTTCGGGCGTCGGATCGGTCAATCCCAGGGCGGCGGCGGCCTCGCGCGTCGTCAGCAGCAGACGAACCACGCCCGGCTTGCCGCGCCGTCCGCTCTCGGAACCGAGGAGGCTCTCGCGTGCGGTTCGCACCTTGTCGAATCGCAATACCGCGTTGGTGGTAATCAGACTCTGGGGAGGCAGTGCCTGCGCCGGCGTCGGCGGGACGGCCACCTGATGCAGATACTGGTCGACCTCACCCTGCCAGTTGCGCCAGTTGATGAGATCGCCGTCGAGGCCGGGACCGCGAAACTTCGCCAGGTCGTCGCCCTGGCGGTAGAGCTGCTGATACCAGGCGATGGTTCGCTCGGCGCGTTCGCGGAGCAAGCGCAGATCGTCGAGCCGCTGTTCGCGCAGTTTCCCCGCTCCACTCTCCGCCCACTCCGGATGAGGCAGATTCAGATCGCGCATCAGGGCCTGTTCGCGTTTCTGCAGTTCGGTCTCAGTGCGCGCCGGGGCGGCAAAACGCGGCGAGATTACCTTGTCGAGATAGGGAATGTACTCCTGCAACTCGGCCCGGCGTTCCTCGATCTGCTCGCGCAACTCCTTTGGCAACTCAGCGAAGTCCCGATCGGCCCGGAACGAATCGAGGTCGGCGTAACGATCCTTGAGGTCTTGCGGCCAATCGTGCAGGCGTTCCTCGATTGTGGTCCCTTCGAGGGCGAAGTAGCGTTCGACCTTCCGCTGCAACTCGTTGGGCTGGCGCGTGGTGAGACCGCTGAGGAGCGTGCCGGTAAGCAGGACGAGAGCGGCCGCGACGCTCGCTACGCCGCTGAGGGTCCAGCGCAGCCGGCGATCGGACCGATCCTGGCGCTCGCGATATTGCCTCGCCTCGCTCAGACACTGACGAAATAGCTCGGCCACGCCGAAAGGCTCGCGCGGACGGGCGGCGACAGTCCCGAGGGCGGGCCGTTGCGTGGCGGTGGCCCAGACGTGAACGTCGAGCCGGCCAAACGCCGAGGGGCGGGTCTTCTTGGCGTCGTCGAGGAACTCCTGGAGCTTGCGATGAGCCTGACGTTTCTGCTCCTCGATGCGTCCCATCCAGTCGGCCGGGCCGTCCTTCTCCTGCACCAGCAAATCGCACTTGGTCAGCACGAGGTAAACCGGCAACCCGCCCACGACATACTGCCGGCCCAGCTCCTGCTCGTGACGCTGCAGGAAATCGTCGAACGCGGTCAGCACCTTCTCGATCGTCTCCGGCTTGAGCGAGGCGTCGCAGGGCAGCAGCAGCGCATCCGCCGACAGGATGGCGGGAGGAAGCGTGCCGCCCGCATTGTCGAGGGGCGTGCGATTCTTGAGCAAGTCGAGAACGAGCCGGCCATCGCAGTCGATCAACTCGACGTCGAGCGGGCCGCCGGGAACTCTCACCTGAATGGGATAGGTGACGGTCGCTTCCTCGGTGGAGTGAGGCAACTCGTCGTAGAACAGTTGCCGCTGGCGGGTGAGCGCCCCGGACGAATCCTGAAGCGGTCCGGGCAGCAGAGCCGATTGCGTCTCCTGAGCCTGACAGAGAGCGGCCAGCAGAGCGGTCTTGCCGGCGCGCGGCAAGCCGAACAGGACGATCCGCAGTGGATCCGCTTCGGACTGTTCCGGGGTTGGAGGCATTGGCCGTAATGATGAATGATGAATGATGAATGATGAATGATGAATGGAAGACAGAAGAGCGAGCGCGTTTGTCTTTCATTCATCATTCATCATTCATCATTCATCATTCATCATTCCTTTCTCACATCAGTTCCTTAATCGGCGTCGGATCGCTGACCAGATGAACGGGCCGGCTGTTGGGAGCGAACAGGATCTTGCCGGGGTCGATGCCGAGTTTGGTGTAGACGGTCGAGACGAAGTTTTCCGGCGATAGGACGCGCTCGACAGCGGCGTAACCCTTGGCGTCGGTCGCGCCGACAATGGTTCCGCCTGGGATTCCCGCTCCCGCCATCAGCACGGACATGGCGCTCGACCAGTGATCGCGTCCCGCCTGCGGATTGATCTTGGGGGTCCGCCCGAACTCACCCAGCGCGAGAACCAGCGTCGATTGCAGCAGCCCGCGCTGGTCGAGGTCTTCGATCAGGGCGGCGATGGCACTCTCGAAGGCCGGCAAGCGTGTCTTGAAGCTGCTGAAGAGGTTCGTGTGATGGTCCCAGCCACCCTCGTCGAGCGTAACGAACGGTACTCCCGCCTCGACCAGTCGCCGGGCCAGCAGCGCACGCTGGCCGAAGGGATTGCGTCCGAAACGGCTGCGCACCCGTTCCGGCTCCCGGCCAATGTCGAAGGCCGCCTGCGCCTCCTTCGACGACATCAGGTCAAACGCCTGCTGGTAGTGGTCGTCGAGAGCGACGACAGGGTCCGCGATGGCCCGATCGTGATGACGCTGCATCCGATCGACGGCGGAACGAATCTCCTGGCGAGTGCCGAAGCGCTCGCCGCTCAGCGCCGGAGGCAGGGCGACATCGCGGACGCGGAAACCTGGAGTGTTCGGATTATCGGAGACGACGAAGGGAGCGTGCCGCGCGCCGAGGAAGCTCGGTCCGCCGGAGCGCGACATCGACGGCATGGTGAAGTAGGCCGGCATTCCGGGAGGCGCTTTCATCTCCTGAGAGGCGACGGAACCCATGCTCGGATGGAAGCTGACGAAGGCTCCACAGCCGACGGGGATGCGCGGCGGAGCGCCGGTCACCATGTAGTGATTGCCGGCCCCATGATTGCCCTGGTCGTGCTGGATGGAGCGGACAATCGCCAACTTGTCGGCAATACTCGCAAGACGGGGCACACTCTCGGAGAAGTGCGTTCCCGGAATGCGCGTTGCGATCGTGCTGAACTCGCCGCGGATTTCCTTCGGCGCGGCGGGCTTGGGATCGAACGTCTCATAATGGGAAGGGCCGCCGTCCATCCAGATGAGGATGCAACTCTTCGCCTTCGCTTCGAGCTTCTTCTCACCTGCCGCCTGCGCTCGCAGATCGAGGACGTGCGCCAATCCGCCGCCGAACAGCGCGCCAAGGCCCAGGCGAAGACAATCGCGTCTGCTCGTACCGGCACAATTCGCTCGCAGCGTCATGGTTCGTCCTCTCTTGCCGCTTGCGGCTTAGCGGTCGTTTGCAAAGCCGCAAGCGGCGTCAATCTCTGAACACAAACTCCGGCGTATTCAGCAGCGCCCACAGCAGGTCTTCCGTCGCCTGACGCCGGCTGACATTGGGACGCCCGAAAACGCGCAGACCCACCTTGACCTCGTCCTCGATCGGCATTCGCGAGTATACCAGCAAATACAGTTCCTCGACAATTTCCCGCTCCGATTTCGCGTTAGCTGCCAGCTTCGCCGCCCGTCCCGTCTCGCTCGTCACCTTCGCATGCACAGCGGGAGCATTCATCAGATGCAATGCCTGCACAACGGTCGTATCGGTGGTGCGTTCGCAGGGGGGATCCTGATTCGGATCGGGCCGGCCAAAGCTATCGAGGAACAGCGACTGCGAGCGATACGTCCACACCTGCGTCGCCCGCGCTCCGCGAGGCATGGCCGCAAACGTCTCCGCCACTCCCGTGACGTCGCAGACGACGTCGAGCAGCACTTCCGCCCGCAGCCGCTGGCGATAGGCGCGGGCGTGATGCCGGGCATCGATCGCGTTGCCTGCCATCGGCGTCGTGCTCAGGCCATAGACATACGAGGTCGCGATGGTCCGAATCAACTTCTTGAGGTCATGGCCATTCTTGCGGAAGTCGGCGGCAAGGGCATCGAGAAGGGCGGCGTTGCTCGGCGGATTCGTCGCCCGCAGATCATCGACCGGCTCGACGAGTCCGCGCCCCATCAGGTCGGCCCAGATGCGATTGAC
>JBBRIK010000206.1:0-7464 GCA_038221045.1 Gemmatales bacterium | reverse complement strand
CGGGCCGTCGAGTTCGAGGGTGACGACCCGCGACTCCAGAGTGGGACGGACGGAGGCGAGATAATCCTGATCCTCCTGTTCGTTATCGACGGCGATGACCGAGGCGAAATACTGGACGGCCACGCCGGCATATTGAATGCGCCGTTTATCGTCCCTCTTGACGTCTTCGCCGCCCTGTTTCAGGGTGATCTCACGGCCGTCCTGATAGTCGCGCAGCGGGCTTCCGTCTTCCACCATGCCGATGAGCGCATGGCGGAACGTCGAGGTATACCAGGCCCCCTCGATGGGCAGCCCGAGCGCGCCACTGAGCTGGTAGCGGAACTCCGCCGTCCTGGAAGCCGACTTGGTGCGGCGCACGCTGACTTCGAGACCGAGATGATAGGTTCGCGGCGACAGGCGGAACGTCTTCGTCACCTCGAAGCCCTGAATGACCGTGACGAAACTGACCGATTGTTCCTTGCTCTCGTCCCTCGTCTGGGTGGAGACGACGCGCCACTCGGTCTTGCCGAGCGTGTCGAGGGGACGCTTCGCCTCGGGTCTATCGACGTCGTAGTGATACAGCACGTTGGAGCCGTAACTGTAGTCGGCCCGGTCTTTCTGGAACGGGACCAACTCGAGCGGCTCATCGACGGGGTGGCCGAGACGATCCGTCGATTTGAACTTGTTGAGGATGACCTGGCGGACGGCAGCGCCGCGCGGATCGAGTTTTACTTGCAGGTGGAAGGGCGAGTCGGGCGCGTCGTCGCCAAGGGTGATCAGTTTGCGTTCGGGGGCGACGGCTTCGGGCCAGCGATGTTCGACGGTGGCCCAGCCCGCGCCGGCCACGGCCCCGACCTGATACCAGCGATCGGGCTGTGTCGCCCAGCGTTTCCTGCGCTCTTTATCCGCATCGTCTTGTTGGCGAGCGAGATGGCCGCCGAAGCCGGCCAGGACGGTCTCGGGAGTGGCCCTGGCCTCGGCGACGGCCGTGGGAAGGTTGACTGGCTTGTCGGGCTGGGGCTGTGGCGGCGGCATGAGGCGCGGCAGCAGAAGAATGCCAAGGATGAAGAGGCCCGCGCAGATTAGGAACTTCAGGAGGTCTTTAATTCGCATGGATTCGCTCGTGACCAGCCCCGAGCGCTTCCACCCCGGATGGAGGAACCCAGGGGCTTTTCAACGGCCGTCGCGCAGACGGTCGCCAAGGAAGTTTTCCAGTTCAGGGACGGCGTAGATCTTCTTGACCGTGGTTTCGATGTCGTACTCCACACGGCGATACCGGATGGTGTTGCCGTCAAGGAGAATATAGCAAGCTCGCCAGTCGCCGTCGCGGGGTTGACCCACGGAGCCGACGTTACACAGCGTCTTGCGCTCATCCAGAACGTGGACGTACTCGATCTCGTCGGGGCTGCTGAACTGGTACAAATCCTCCGGCACCTGCTCGGTGAAGATGCCGGGAACGTGCGTGTGCCCCTGGAAACAGTAGTGTTCGACCAGGGCGAAGATGCGCTCCATCTTCCGCTGATTGTAGATGTCCTCGGGAAAGACATATTCGTTGAGAGGATTGCGGGCCGAGCCGTGAACGAAGAGCATGCCGCTCTCCTTGAACTGGCGCGGCCTTTCGGCGAGGAACTCCCAGCGTTTTTCCTTGAGGTCGCGGCGTTCGTTCGGCGCTTCGAGTTGCTCGCGCGTCCAGAAGATGGCCTTCTCGGCGGGGAGGTTGAAGCCCTCCGGGTCGAACATGGCTCCCTGGTCGTGATTGCCCAGCAGGACCATCTTGCACTTCATCACCAGATCGACGCACTCGCGCGGATTGGGGCCATAGCCCACAATGTCGCCCAGGCAGTAAATCTCGGTGACGTTGTGCTTCTTGATGTCCTCAAGGACAGCCTGGAGCGCTTCAAAGTTGCTGTGGATGTCGCTGATAATTGCTTTCACGCCCGGCACTCCCCGGCAGAAGAGCGGATCGCCTCAAAACGTCCGCGCACTTGCTCTTGTGAAGTGTAATCGTCTAGGGAAAAGAGTGTCAAGAGGGTTAAGGGTTTAAGACAGAGAGTTCCTGCTGACCGTTTCGCGCTCCTGCAAGCGCGCGAAACGGCAAGCGGAAGCTCTCTCACTTCGGGAAATAGGGCCGATTGTAGGATTTCGCGGAGTCGTACATCACCGCATAGGGCGGGACGCGATCGATTTCGCGCGCGCCGGATACCAGCTCGAACGCCACGGCGAGCAACGGCGTGCAGCCTTTCGACACCTCGTAACTGATGTTCAGCGACGAGTCTCGTACCTTCGGCGTCCTCTGTTCGGCGTCCTCGCTGCCGAGAGCCACCACATCGAAACGCACGAACTGCTTTCGCACTCGATCGTACCACAGGGAGCCATCGAGGCGCACGGGATAGCCGCCGTCCTTCTCGCCGAGTTTCGCCTCGCCTTCGAGCCTCATGCGAATCACGCGCTCGCTGACGCCCTCGACGATCAGCTTCATTCGGCTCGTGGTCTTGCTCCAGAAAAAGCCGGGACAGCCCAGCGCCTTGTCGAGCAGGTGAAACGTGGCGATGCGCTGCGACAGGGCCTGCGGTACGTCGTGTGTCGTGCCGCGTTTCGGCTCGGGGGGCAGCAGCGATTTCCATTCGGACTCGGTCAGCCAGACATGATCGCACTGCGGCTCGGCGGGCCAGCCGTAGCCGCCGCCGGCCATCAGATAGCGGCGCGGCCGCAGCAACTTGTTGTTCTCGTCGCGCATCAGACCGCATGTGTAGCTCTTGAGGATGAGTCCGCCAGGAGGCGGCGTCGCGGGTTCGTTGTAGCCCATCAGCGGCGTCAGTTCGCCCGTCGTCTGGCGTTGGGATTCCGGCAGTTTGCCCCAGACGGCGAGACTCTTCTCAATGGAGGGACCGGGATAGTAGTCGCTGGCGAGTTCCTTGCCGGTGAGCGGATTGAGGACGCGATGGGAATTGCCGGCATTGCAGGTGTAAGCGACGGCGACGCACTGTTCCTTGAGCAGCTTGACGACGGCGGGATTGTTCCAGTGGAGCGCACGGCCCTCGAAAGCGCCGTTTCAGAGACAACCGGCGATACTGCCCTGAGCGGACAGGACGACAACCAGGGGCCGGCCCATTTCAAGGGCTTTCTTGCGCGCCTCCTTGACGCTGAGCATCCACGGTACCTCGGCCCATTTCCATTCGCCGGGCTGCGGCTTGAGCATCGTGTGGAGAGCGTCGAGGTCCTTCTCGGAGAGCGGTTCCGCGGCCCGAGCGCCAGCCGCGAGCAGAAAGACGGTCAGCAGTGAAAAGCAATGCCTCATCGTCGTGTTCCTCATCGGGTCGTGAATCGATCTTTCTTGCCGCTTGCGGCTTAGCAGGCAGTCCGCTAAGCCGCAAGCGGCAAGAAAGAGGGAAGTTATTTCGTAACCGTTACTTAGCGGTCTTCCGCGCTGCCTTACCATCTTACCTCTTCAACGCTCCCAGCGGATTGGAATAGTCGTCGCTCCACGATGGCCCCTCGGGCGCGCGCAGGCTTTGCCAGCCGCCGCGCAAGCGTACCTTCTCCGCTGCCGCCAGCGAAGGAGCCAGGATCAACCATTGCGAGGGATATTTGCCCTCCCTGCCCTCCTTGTCGGATTTCCCCAGGTCTTCCTGATACAAGGCCAGCATGGACGGCGTCGAATCTCGCGCCAGCGCCGCCAGGACCGGAGCGAGGTCGAGAAAGCGGTTCGAGATGTTCACTAGAATCAGTCCATCCGGCGTCAAATGCTGACGATAGATCGCCAACGCCTCGCGCGTCATCAGATGGACCGGAATGGCGTCGGAACTGAAGACGTCCACCACGAGCAGGCCGAACTCCTCTTCGCTGCGGGCCAGGGTCAGCCGGCCGTCGCCCTCGACGATGTGCAGTTGGGCCGGGCATTCGCGCAGGTAGGTGAACCAGCCCGAGTCGCGGGCCAGGTAGATCACCGCTGGATCGATCTCGAAATAGGTCCACTCCTGCCCCTTGTCGGCGTAACAGGTCAGGCCGCCCGCGCCGAGGCCGAGGAGGCCGACCTTCTTGAGCCGCTCGTCGTTCGCCAGCGATTTGAACACCTGACCCGCCGGACCGGACGGATGATAGTACGACGTGGGTACGCGCGACTTCGCGGGGTCGAGGCTCTGCATCCCATGTACCGTGTTACCGTGGACCAGCACGCGAAACGAGCCGGTCACATCGACGGTCACGCGATGAACGCCGAAGAAACTGCGCATCCGCGTCTCGGTTCGGCCATGAACGCCCTGGTAGAGTCCGCTGGCGAGCAGGATGGCCCCCATCCCCAGGCCGAAGCGCCACGGCCGTTCGAGGAACGTGTAACAGAGAAAGACGGGGACCGCGAACATGACTCCCAGGCTAATCGCCCCCGCCGGCACTTCCAGGTGCTGAGCGACGAGGACGACGACCGCCGTTGTCACGCCAAGACCCGCCGGGATCAGCAGATCGAGACGCTTCCAGGGTTTGCCGGGAAGGGAGGGCCGCAGCAGACACGTCAGGACGAGCAGCAGCGGATACTCGACGACGGAGGAGAACAGCAGTGGCGCGAGCAGCGCGGTGAACAGTCCTCCGAGGACGCCGCCGAGCGAGAGCAGCAGATAGAAGGAGGTCAGAAAGTGCGGCGGCGGCCGATCGCGGGCCAGTTCGGAGTGACAGAAGAGCGCCAGCCAGAACAGCCCGAACACATGCAGCACGACCAGCAGCGCCGCCGGCTCCGTCGCCTCCGACAGCATGGCGAGGACCAGCACCAGCACCATCAACGGCAGCCAGCGCGAAAGGACGGCCGGCGCGAGGAGTTGTCGCCGGGCGAAGGCGAGAACGAACGTCAGCAAATAGAGCGAGAGCGGCAACACCCATAGCAGCGGGACCGAAGCGACGTCCGCGGTGATGTAAGTCGTGACGCTGAGGAGCAGGCCCGACGGGATGGCGGACAGCAGCACCCAGCGCAGTTTGCGGCGAAACGAAGGCGCTTCCGCCTCGATTCGCTCTTGAACCGTCTCCTCCGGCCGGGCCGCCTTCCACAACCAGACGACGCAGACAATCATGAGGAGCATCCAGACGCCGTAGGCGATGCTCCAGACACGCCCCTGTTCGGACAGCGGCAGCAGCGGTTCGAGTACCAGCGGATAGCCGATCAAAGCGATCAAACTGCCGAGGTTGCTCGCGGCGTAGAGGAAGTAGGGATCGCCGGCGTCGCGGTCGCGCGTGGCGGCGAGCCAGCGTTGCAAAAGGGGAGCCGTCGTGGACAGGACGAAGAACGGCAGGCCGACCATGAGCAGCAGCAGTCCGAGCAGCCACGGCACTGGGGCGGCGTCTCCCGGATCGCTCCAGCCGCCAGGCACACCGAGCGGCAGCACGAGCCAGGGAACCGCGAGAAGGAGGACGTGGAGGATCGCGTGCCGGCGAATGCCCAGGCGGGTCGGAGCGGCGTGAGCGTAGGCGTAGCCGGCGAGGAGGGCGGCCTGGAAGAAGACCATGCAGGTGTTCCAGATAGCGGGCGTCCCGCCCAGCAGCGGCAACACCAGCCGTCCGATCATCGGCTCGACGGCAAACAGCAGGGCCGAACCCAGAAAAAGCGTGAGCGCGAAGAGGAAGGTCATGGATTGCCAGTTGCCAGTTGCCAGTTGCCAGTAAAGCCAGGGGTTCGGACCCGCCAGGGGTTTACACCTATTGACGGACGCCCATTCAGGGTTGAAGACAAGAACGGCTATCATCGCCCTTGAACCAGGGGTTTACACCCCTGGCTATTGACTGCCGCCCCTTTGGGGCTGACCCCAAGCCCTGAAGGGGCGATCGTCAATAGCCAGGGGTGTGAACCCCTGGTTGGAGGCCGGTAGTAGCCGTTCTTCTCTTCAGCCCTGAAGGGGCGACCGTCAATAGCCAGGGGTGTGAACCCCTGGACGAGTTCATTATCCTGTCGGGGAGGATGCGATGGAGCCAACGAGAATCGCAACATCCGAGCCTGAGCCGAGCCTGCCGGATCACACTCAGTTGCCCGACAGGGATGGGAGCTTCAAGGCGAATTTTCAGGAACATTCCCAGAGCAACCTGTTGACCGGTTCACTCCTTCCTCGCCTGCGAAAGTTGCATCCGGATGGCCAGTTTTGCATCGGCCACGATTGTGGCATCTACTGGCGTCACACCGCGCAGCCACTAGACGGCTGCAAGGCTCCCGACTGGTTCTACGTTCCTGGCGTACCGCCTATGCTCGAGGGGCAAGCACGCCGCTCCTATGTGATGTGGCGGGAATCGGTCCGACCCTTGCTCGTCGTCGAGCATGTCTCCGGCGATGGCAGCGAGGAACGGGACGCCACGCCCTATCGAGGTAAATTCTGGGTCTACGAGCAGGCGATCAATGCGGCGTACTATGCGATTTACGAAGTCGAGAAGGGAAGCGTCGAACTCTTCAAGCTCAATGGCGGCTGCTACCATCGCGTCGAGGTCAACGAGAAGGGACGCTATCCGGTCGAGACTCTCGGAGTGGAAATCGGGATCTGGCAGGGAGTCTATCGGGGCATGAACCTGCCCTGGCTTCGCGTCTGGGATACTGCGACGAGCATCCTGATGCCAACGGAGGAAGAGCAGGCGGAGACACAGCGCCGGCGAGCAAATGAGGAGCAACAGCGGGCCGAGACAGCCGAGTCGTTGCTGGATGACATGAGCAATCTGCTCGATGAAGAATGCAAGCGAGCCGAAGACGAGCGAAAGCGAGCAGAAAAACTCGCCGAGCTTCTCCGCGCGGCGGGAATCGATCCGGATACTCATTGAGCCACTCCCTGTGACTCTTCGCCCTTAACATCCATGAGTTCACCGTGTTGTCTCTCCTCCTCGAGGATGAACACCAATGGCCAAGAATAACACTGCGGGGGAGTTGGTGCTGGTCGTGGGCTATCCCGCCAGCGGCAAGACGACGGTCACGAAGGAATACACCGATCAGGGTTACGAGCGTCTCAACCGCGATCTCGTCGGCGGCGCCGTCGCTGACCTGTTGCCGCACCTCGACCAACTGCTGACATCCGGCAAATCGGTCGTCATGGACAACCTCTTCGCCACTCGCGCCAGCCGGGCGGGGGCCATCGCCGTCGCGAAGAAGCACGAGGCTTGCGTCCGCTGCATCGTCCTCGATACAGGGCTGGAAGACGCTCAACTCAATGCCTGTCTGCGCATGATGGACCGCTGCGGCAAGGTGCTGCATCCCGACGATCACAAGCAGAAACCGCACAAGGACGATCCCAACCTGTTCCCCGTAGCTGTGCTGTACAAGTTCCGCAAGGAGTACGAGGCGCCGGACCCCGCGGAAGGATTCGACGCCGTCGAGGCATCGAAGTTCCAGCGCCGCTACCCGGCCGAGTGGGTCAACAAGGCCATCATCCTCGACTACGACGGCACCCTGCGCGAACACACCGGCGGCGGCAAGTATCCGACTACTCCCAGCCAGGTGCGCGTTCTGGCCGGACGGGCGGAGAAGCTAAA